>CALRZK010000339.1:0-4785 GCA_943372615.1 Bradyrhizobium ivorense
GAACGCCACCGCAGCGCTGCTGGCGCTATTCGTGATCAAGCCGATGCGCCGCGCTTTCATTCTCGGCACGGAGCCTGTGGCGGCGGAAGCCACGGCACAAGGCGCCAAAATCGCCTAAGCAAACAAGCTGAATTGCGACGCTCAAATGCGCTCATTCGCCGGGATGAGCGCATTTTTCGTGCGGCATCCTTGCGGCAGGCCAGAGGCATCACAAAGGCGCTAAAAATCGCCGTGGCATGCCAGATATTCGACTACGAAATCTCGTTATGCCGAAACGTGTGTGCGGAATCGCGCAGAAATGGCAGCATTGCTGCCCCATCTGCAAATTTTGATTGTGGTTCCTGACATCACGCGTTGACAACTGGCATACCATATACCAATCTTGACAGTGCGAGATCGATCCTCAGCCAATCAGCCAAATGACAGATCTCGGGATAAACAGGGAGGTTGCCATGCAAGTCGGAGACGTACTGCGTCGTAAGAGCACCCGTATCGCCACGGTCCGTATGAATGAGACCGTCGCCATCGCCGCCCAGCTTCTGCGCACCGCGAATATCAGCGCGCTTGTGGTGAAGGATGTGTGCCGCACCGAAGGCAACACCGCGGTCGGCATGTTCTCCGAACGCGATGTGGTGCGCGCCATCGCCGAGCACGGCGCCGCCGGTGTCCATCGCAAGGTGTCGGAGATGATCTCGGTGCAGCAGCTGATCTCCTGCACGTCCAACGACACGCTCGATCATGTGCGCCGCCTGATGAACCGGCACCACATCCGCCATGTGCCCGTGATCGACGACTACACGCTGGTCGGCGTGATCAGCATCCGCGACATCAGCCGCGCGCTCGATCATGACGACGCGCCGCAGCTGCACGCTGCCGTGGCCTGACACCTCGCAAGCACACCGCTTCGCTCCACCACCACCATCAACGCGGACCGCACGCGGTCCGTGACGCAATCTCCTTTGTCATTTCTCCGCAACGCCTGCTTCGGGGACATCGCATGAAGATTTGCATTTACGGCGCCGGTGCCATCGGCGGTTATCTCGGCGTGCAGCTCGCCCGCGCCGGTGCCGAGGTCAGTCTCGTCGCCCGCGGCGCGCATCTTGCCGCCATGCGCGAGAACGGCCTCAAGCTCCTCATCGGCGATGAAGAGCGCGTGGTCCATATCCCCTGCACCAGCGACCCCGCCGATCTCGGCCCGCAGGATTACGTCATCATCTGCCTCAAGGCGCATTCCATCACCGGCGTGATCGAGGCGATGCAGCCGTTGCTCGGCCCACACACCCGCCTCGTCACCGCCGTCAACGGCATTCCGTATTGGTATTTCCACCGCCACGGCAATCGCTATGAAGGCACGGCGCTGGAAAGCGTCGATCCCGGCGGCCGGCAGTGGAACGAGCTCGGCGCGCATCGGGCGATCGGCTGCATCGTCTATCCCGCCACCGAGATAGAAGCGCCCGGCGTGATCCGGCATGTCTATGGCGACAAGTTTCCGCTGGGCGAGCCCTCGGGCGAACGCACCGGGGATGTCGAGCGCCTCGCCGCCATGTTCGAGTTGGCCGGATTGAAGGCGCCGATCCTTGACCGCATCCGCGACGAGATCTGGCTCAAACTGTGGGGCAATGTCTGCTTCAATCCGATCAGCGCACTTACCCACGCCACGCTGGACGTGATCTGCACCGATCACGGCACCCGCGCCCTCTCCAAGGCGATGATGCTGGAGACCCAGGCCATCGCCGAGAGCTTCGGCATCGGTTTTCGCGTCGATGTAGAGCGCCGCATCGAGGGCGCGCGAAAGGTCGGCGCGCACAAGACATCGATGCTGCAGGATCTCGAACGCGGCCGGCCGATGGAGATCGATCCGCTGGTGACTGTGGTGCAGGAGATGGGACGCCTCACCGGCATCCCGACGCCCGCGATCGACTCCGTGCTGGCACTGGTGGCGCAGCGGGGGAAAGTGGCGGGATTGTATTGAGCCACAAACGCGGAGCCGTAGGATGGGTTGAGCGGAGCGAAAACCCATCGGCCGATCGATGCGGCAGGCTCCGCTGATGGGTTTTCGCTTCGGCGCTTCGCGCCTGCGCTCAACCCATCCTACAAGTTACAGCCTGCCATCAGCTCTTCACCATCGCGATCGACACCTGGCGGATATCGCCTTGCGAGGTGATCGTCACCGATTGTTTGTTGCCTGTTGTCGTCAGCACGATATTCGCGGTGAAAACCGGCGAATCCGCCACGACATTGATGCGGCCGCCGCTGGCGCGGCCCTGCAGGCTGCCGCTGACGCCGCGCGACGTCTCGCTCCACGAACCCGAGACACGACCACCTTCGCTCACCACGTCGCTGCTCAGCTCGAATTTGTAGCTGTCGCTGGCGCAGCGTAGCGACTGCTGCAGCGTGTTGTCGCCGGCCGAGACGCGATAGCTGGCGCGGCAGCGCAGCCGCTCCTTCGATCCGTCCGACAAAGAAATCGTGCCCGAGCCCGACCAGGCGCCATGCATGCCTGCAAAGGCCGATTGAGCAGAGGCCGGTGTGGCGGCCATGAAGGCGCAAGCCGCCAGACCGGCGACTGCCACGAGAGCTTTCTGTGAAGTCTTCATGAAAGATGTCCTTTGGATTGACCGGTCGTGTCGCATCATTTGTGCCGGCACGGTGCCAGATGGTTCATTGGGCAGATTGTTCAGAACAACTTGTCCGGCGTGATCGGCAGATCCCGGATGCGCTTACCGGTGGCATTGAACACCGCATTGGCGACCGCCGCCGCGACCCCGGCGATGCCGATCTCGCCGATGCCGCGGGCGCCCATGGGCGTGCGGGGATCGGGAATGTCCGTCCACAGCACGTCGATCTCAGGGACGTCCATGTGAACCGGCACGTGGTAGTCCGCCATGGATGCGCTCATGATGCGCCCGTTGCGCGGATCGAGCAGCGTCTCCTCGGTGAGCGCCATGCCGATGCCCATGATCATGCCGCCCTTGAACTGGCTGGTCGCCGTTTTGGGATTGAGAATGCGGCCACAGTCGAAGGCGCCGACCAGGCGGTCGATGCGGACCTCACCGGTGACGTCGCTGACGCGCAATTCGCAAAAAATCGCCGAGCGGCTGTGCATGGAGAATTTCAGCATCTCCAGCGGCGCCCCGCTCTCGCCGATCGCGCTGATCTCGTTGCGCGCGGCGCGCTTGAGGATCGATACAAAGCTCTCGTAACGCGAGGGCTCGCCGATCTTGCGGATACCGTGATTGGCGAATTCGACCTCGCTTGCACGCAACCCCGCCAGCGGCGTGTCATTGCCGGCGAGCCGCAGCAATTCTCCGGCCAGTTTTGTGCTGGCCGCATTGATCGCCGCGCCGAGCGATGCCGTCTGCGATGAACCGCCGGCAAAGCTGGCGAATGGCAGGCTGGTGTCGCCGATCCGGACCGACACATCTTCCAGCGGCAAGCCCAGACGATCCGCGGCGTGCTGGCGCTGCACTGTTGTCGTGCCCATGCCCATCTCATGCGCGGCACTGGTGACCGTCGCATGTCCGTTGCTGTCGATGGTGATTTTTGCCGACATGCCGGGCATGCGTGCATAAGGGAAAGAGCCGGTGGCGCAGCCCATGCCGATCAGCCACTCGCCGGACTGTTGCGAGCGCGGTGTTGCTGCGCGGCGTTCCCAGCCAAAACGTTTGGCGCCGAGTTCATAGGCCAGTATGAGATCGCTCTGCGAATGCGGTGCACCGCTGACCCGGTCACTCTCGCCGATATTACGTCGGCGCAGCGTGATCGGGTCGATGCCGAGTCCATGCGCGAGTTCATCCATCGCACTCTCGATGGCGAAAGTGCCCACCGCCTCTCCGGGCGCGCGCATAAACGTGTTGGCGAGAAGATCGAGATCAATCGTGTGCTGCACGATGTCATGGCTCTCGGATGCATAGAGCGAGCGGCTGGCCAGCGTGAAGGCTTCATCGCAGGCGCTGTGCGGCTGCTTTACGGAGTAACCGTGATGCAGCACGGCGGTGAGCTTGCCATCGGCTGCGGCAGCGAGTGCCACGCGCTGCTCGGTCTGCGAGCGGCCACCGATCAGGCGGTGCATGCTGGCACGCGACAGCGCGATGCGCACCGGCCGACCGGCGAGTTTTGCGGCGGCGGCGCCGAGTATCTGGTGATCCCACAGCGCCTTGCCGCCGAATGCGCCGCCCACATAGGGCGAACTGACATGGATCTGGGTTTCCTTGATGCCGAACACTTTTGCGAGCGAGCCTGCGGTGCCGTTCAGCATCTGCGTGGCGTCATGGATGATCAGGCTGTCGCCGTTCCACACGATGGTCGCGGCATTGGGCTCGATCGGATTGTGATTGTGCCAGGGCGTGCGATAGACCGCATCCGTGTAGGCCGCCGCGGCCTTGAACGCCGCATCGGGATTGCCGCGCTTGAGCCGGTTGGGCTCGATCATCAGCGAGTCCGGCGTCTGCGCATGCGCCTTGCCATCCTCGAACCGCGTGCGTGGGGTGGCCTTCTCATATTGAACGGAGATCAGCGAAGCGGCGTAGTTAGCTTGCTCCTGCGTTTCCGCCAGCACCACTGCAACAGTTTGCCCGTTCCAGCGGATCTCGGCGTCCTGCATGACGGGCAGAATGTTGTTGCCGGCAGCCTTGAGATTGGTGAGGCCGATCGGCGGCGGCAGTGCGAGTTTTGGCGCATTGCGATGGGTCATCACCAGCACGACGCCCGGCGCGGCTTCAGCCGCAGCGAGATCGAGCTGTGTGATCTTTCCGCGGGCGATGGTGGAATGCACGAAAGCCGCAT
>CALRZK010000340.1:0-4781 GCA_943372615.1 Bradyrhizobium ivorense
CTTCAGATAATCATCCGCAACGGCGCGCAGGCGGTTGGAGAGTTCTTCGGCCACGCCGGCTTTCTCGATGGTGTTGTGCTCGCGCACGATCGCCTGCACGGCATCGATATGATGCTGGATCAGATCCGGCGGTACGGCGTCGAGACGGGGCGCGTGTTCGATGATGCGGCACAGGCTGTCCGCGGCAGCGCCGGCGGCGGGAAAGCCGAAAGTCGGTGCATCGCCCTTGATGTCATGCGCGGCGCGAAACAGCTCGCCGCGTGTCAGGTCGGTAAAGCCCTTGGCAAGCACGGCCGCATGCGCGGCTGACAGGCGATCGCATTCGGCGCGCATCCATGTCTTGAACTCGCCGGCGAGATTGGCCAGCGCCGCTTCGGCGCGGGCCACGGGATCGTCGAGCTCGCGATCGCCAGTGGCGCGGATCGCGCGCTTCAGCGTGTGGTGGGGCGTGATGACCGCATGATCCGCAAAGGTCTGAACCATCGCCGCATGTCGTTTGTCCCTAACCATCGGCAGTTCTCCAAAAATCAGCTGCTGACGCGGGCTTTATCGAGCAGCGAGGGCTGCTGCAGGATTTCCGCTTCACCGCCGTTGCGCCGCTCGGGGCCGATATAGGCCACGGTGGTGTTGCGGCGGCGATCGGGCCCGAAGAAATTGCGTGTTTTGATAAAGGGGCGGGGATGCGCAACCACGCTCATGATGCGCTGATACAGCCCCTTGGCTGAAATAGGCTTGGCGAGAAATTCAGTGACACCGGCATCGCGCGCCATGGTGACGCGGCGCTTTTCGGAATGCGCGGTCAGCATGATGATGGGGGCGTAGGGATTGCCCTTGGAATCAGGCTGCCGGATCATCTGCGTGAGTTCCAGTCCGTCGAAGATCGGCATCGCCCAGTCGGCGATCACGATGTCCGGGACATAGTGGCTGTACATTTCCAGCGCGGTGGCGCCGTCCTCGGCCTCATAGACTTCGCGCGCGCCGAACGAATGCAGCAGCGTGCGCAAAATGCGCCGCATATGCGGATTGTCGTCGCAGATCAGGAAGCGAAGCTTGTTGAAGTCGATACGGTACATGGTCCGGCCCGGGAACGGTCAGTTACCTCACGTTAACCATAGGGGAGCGGGGGTTAAGGAACGGTTAGGGAAGGGGGCGATTCTTCACCTGACCGCTTGCGAGCGGCGGACCACCATCGCACTCCAGACGGAATCGCCGCTCGCCAGTGCGAGCAACGGGCCGGCATGGTCGTTGCCGACATCGGCCAGATAAGCCTGCATATTGATGAGAATATCCGCGCTGAACACATGCCCCATCTCAGCGGTCGTGCGATTGAACAGTTTCGACTTGTCCAGTCCGCAATGTTTAGCGAGGAACCTGGTCAAAGGCGCCGTCAGATTTAAGCTGAACATCTGCTCTATGTCTTCTGCTCTCACACCTGCCGCCGTTGCGGCGGTGCAGAACGCCCGTCCGATACCCTGCGCAGTTTGCTGCATCGATGGTTCGGAAACGGCCGTTTGCAAACGAAGCCGGCGATCGCTCCAGCTTCCAATGCCCAACAGTTCGAAATCGGCGGGCTCCGCGGACACCAGACAGCTCGCGGCGCCATCGCTGAAAACCGAGGCATCGGCCTGAACAAGGCGCGTGCGACCGAAGCTGACGCCATCGGTCGTGACCACGGCGACACGTTGATGCCGTCTCGCCTTGATCAGCATGCTCGCCAAGTCGATCGCTGTCGTGAGATTCACGCATCGCGCGAGACCTAACCCAATAACCGGGACGTGCGTAGCCCCCAGATCGTTCAGGGATTTCATAAATCCATCGATGCCGTCCTGCTCTTCTCCGAGCTCGGCCGAACAGTAGAACACTAGGTCCAGATCGCTGGCCTGACAGCGCGTGGATCCGAGCGTCATCGAAAGACTCCGGAACGCGAAATGCGCAGGCGGCAGGTCGGACCGGCGGTAGTGGCGAATTCCACCATCCGTCAGCCGGCGCAGGGCGCCGTCAGGTAGGAGGGGGGCGAGGTCCGCGATCGGATATCGGTCCCCCACCGCGTGCGACAGGCCCGAGAGATATATCTGCATCATCCACCGCCTGTTTGGCCGTATGATTGGTCGGACTCCAACATGCGCGCAACTGCCGGCCCCGCTGAGCTGATATCCAGCGCCCGATGCGCTGCGGCGGATGCGTGGAGCTCTGCCGTATCCAGCAGGCACATCTGCGCTTTCTCATCGCGCGAGAACAGAAGGCCGATCTCCGTACATCCCAACACAATCTGGGTCGCGCCCCTCCGCTTCATCACTTCGACGATTGCAACCAGTTGTGCCCTGTCTTCCTGAAGAATGGAGCCGCGGCAGAGACGATCGAAGATCATTCGATCGAGCTCCATCCAGGTCGAGATGGCCGGAGTATCGAGACTGAAGCCAAGCCTGCGCGACAGTCGCCCACTGTTCAGGGCCGTCAGCATGGCCGAAGTGCCAAGAAATCCCACCCTGTCGGTTTGCAATTTGTCGATGCGACAAGCAATCGCGTCGATGATATGGATCGTGCTGGCATGTAGGAGATTTGGAAAGTGGTCGAAGGCGATATGCGCGGTGTTGCTTGCCACCACGATGATCTCGCAGCCGGACGACGCCAGCGTCAGGGATGCATCCGATATGCGTTGCGCCAAGGCTTTCCACTGATTGTGTTCGATGAGCTTCTCGATCTCGCTGGAATCGAAGCTGATCACTTGGATGGATCCGCACCGCGCGCCATTTGTGAGGCGAATAATCTCTTCGTTCAAAACACGGTAATAGGTGATCGTGGAGGCCCAACTCATCCCTCCGACGACACCGATCTTTTTCATGCGGGGTGTCATGCCTCGCCTCTATGGCTCTGATGGGCCTGAAGGGCCGCAATGGTCGATCGCCGATCGATCTTGCCGCTCTCGAGGTGAGGGACTGTAAAGTCGTCGATAAAGACCACTGAGTCGGGAAGGAGGTGCGGTGGGAGAATGCGAGTCAGGTCATGCTTGATAGAGGTCGTGCGTGATCCGGAGTTGAGCACCGCCACGTTCAGTGTGGCTGTAAGCCCGTGTCCCGCCAGATAAGCGACGACGCATTCCGCCCGATGAATGCCTTTCACCGCTTGCTCGATCTGGGTAAGAGAAACCAGAAATCCGTTCCGCTTCACCAGATCATCGCGTCGGCCCTCGAACCAATAGACACCATCATTATCCCGTCTGAACATATCGCCAGTGAAATATCCGAGCTCGGTTTGCTTTGCCGATCTGTCCGGATCGAAGGCAAACTGCCGAAGCACGGAGCAAGTTCTGGCTTCGTCGCCGACATAGCCGTTCATCAGGACCGGCCCGCCGATGACGAGCTCGCCGGGAGACGAGGCGCCGTCATCACCGCTCTTGGTCAGGCCGACCTTGATGCCGGGGAGCGGGGACCCGACGGGAAGGGCGGTCCACCAGTCTGGCACCGACGTGAACACATTCATCAAGCTTGCCGGAGATGCTTCCGCGACCCCGTATCCGAACATCATCGTTACATTGGGAAGATGTGTCAGAAGCTTTCGCGCGCTGTTGACGTCGAACCGCTCTCCGCCGAAATGGATTGCTCGAAGCGTGCGCAGTTTTTCCACATCGATGCGATCGATGTAACGTGAAAGCAGGTCGATGACCGAACTCACAGCCGACAAATGGGTGATCCTGTTGTCGTGGATGCCATTCACCAGGTCGTTGATCGAATAGATCCCGTCCAGCAGGATATTCGTCGCGCCTTTGAAGGCAGGATAAAACAGGTCCACGATCGACATGTCGAAACTCAGCGCGGACAGGCTGAGCCAGCGAGCGTCGCTCGGAAGATTCAGTGCGGCATCAAATGAATCCAGGAAATGACAGATCGCGCGATGCGATATGCCGACCACCTTGGATCGCCCCGTGGAGCCCGATGTATAGATGGCGTAAGCGAGATCGGCGCCGTCGGACGTCCGCGCGTCAATCATGTCCTGCGCGCCGGAGCCGCCAACCAGCAGTCCGTCCTGACATAGGAACAGGCCGCGAGGACCCGTGGCTAGATTGGATCGCGCCGGGTCGCACGCAATGACGGCGTCTGGATCGCAGCTTGAAAAAATCTCCTGGATGCGTTCGTCCGGCCAATGCGAGTCGCAAAACAGAAATCCGAAACCTGCCGAAAGAACGCCGAACATCGCGTGAATTGCATCGCCCGATTTCCTGTGACCTATGATGCAGATCAGGCCTGATCGCCGGGTGATACGCGTGCCGATCTGTTCGGCGAGTCTTGCAATAGTGTCGTGGAATGCGCCGAACGTCGCCCGGCGTCCTTCGGAAAACTGAAACATGGTGTCAGCCATGTTGCCGCATTCCGTGACGCGGTGCAGATAATCGATTCTTGATGCGGACATTACCTCTCCTGCAACTTCGTCTGGACGAGTGTGACGATCGCGTCGATCGTTCTGAGGTCAGCCGGATCCATCTCTTCGGGGGCGATCACGATCGAAAAGTGGTCCTCGAGGAAGAACAGCAGTTTGATGAAGCCCATCGAGTCCAGGCGGCCGGTTTCAATGAGATCCTCATGCTCTTCAATGGAGCCGGCGTGGTAAGCCTGTTGCGCGATCCAATCGGCGATGACGCGTTGAGGAGACATGTCGGTTGCCATCATCCCGCTCTCGACGATGCGATGGAGGGCGCTGAATGTGCGAATGCGCGCGCGAAGCCCCACGCAGCCATGAAGACTGCATAAAATATGCTGGATGACGCGATCGCGAGCCCGACGCCT
>CALRZK010000341.1:0-4777 GCA_943372615.1 Bradyrhizobium ivorense
CGCAGACCGCGCAGATCACCATTCCGGTGGCTGAGCGCCTCGGCGACAACGTGGTCGATTTCGAGCATCTCAACAAAGGCTTTGGCGATCGCCTGCTGATCGACGACCTGACCTTCAAGCTGCCGCCGGGCGGCATCGTCGGCGTCATCGGCGCCAACGGCGCCGGCAAGTCGACGCTGTTCAAGATGATCACGGGGCAGGAAAAGCCGGATGGTGGCAGCATCACCATCGGTGAGACCGTGCATCTCGGCTATGTCGACCAGTCGCGCGATGCGCTGGATGACAAGGCGACCGTCTGGGAAGAAATTTCCGGCAAGAACGAATTGATCCTGCTCGGCAAGAAGGAAGTGAACTCGCGCGGCTATTGCTCGTCGTTCAATTTCAAGGGCGGCGACCAGCAGAAGAAGGTCGGCTCACTGTCGGGCGGTGAACGCAACCGCGTCCATCTCGCCAAGATGCTGAAGTCCGGCGCCAACGTTCTGCTGCTCGACGAACCGACCAACGATCTCGACGTCGATACGCTGCGTGCGCTCGAAGAGGCGCTGGAAGATTTCGCCGGTTGCGCCGTGATCATCAGCCATGATCGCTGGTTCCTCGACCGTATCGCGACCCATATGCTGGCCTTCGAAGGCGACAGTCATGTCGAATGGTTCGAAGGCAACTTCCAGGATTACGAGAAGGACAAGATGCGCCGTCTCGGTCAGGACAGCATCATCCCGCAGCGTGTGAAGTACAAGAAACTGACGCGCTAAAGGGAGGCTACGAGATGTCGGACTGGAGCGCGCAGCAATATCTGAAATTCGAGGATGAGCGGACCCGCCCGGCGCGGGATCTGCTCGCGCAGGTGCCGCTGGCCGAAGCGCGCAAGGTCGTCGATATCGGCTGCGGCCCCGGTAACTCCACCGAGCTGCTGGTCAATCGCTGGCCGGAAGCGACGGTGGTCGGCGTCGATACGTCAGCCGACATGCTCCGTCAGGCGCGCGAGCGCCTGCCGGGCAAGACCTTCATCGAAGCCAATATCGCCCATTGGGTCCCGCCGGCCGGCAGCGACGTGCTGTTTGCCAATGCGGTGTTTCAATGGGTGCCGGATCACATCAAGCAGCTCAAGCGGCTTGCGAATGGCTTGCCGCCGGGCGGTGTGCTGGCCGTGCAGATGCCGGACAATCTCGATGAGCCCAGCCATGTGCTGATGCGCGAAGTCGCTTACATGGAGCCGTGGCGCAAGCAGCTCTCCAAGGCTGCCGAGTTGCGCGATTCCCTGCCGAAGCCAGGCGCCTATTACGATGCGCTGCAGCCTTTGTGTTCGCGCGTCGAAATCTGGCACACCGTCTACAATCACGCGCTGGCGGATGCGTCGGCGATCGTGGAATGGGTGAAGGGTACTGGCTTGCGTCCCTTCGTCGATCCGCTCGAAAGCGCCGATCGCAAGGCCTATATCGCCGAATATACGGCACGTATTGCGGCGACCTATCTGCCTCATGCCGACGGCAAGGTGCTACTGCGATTCCCGCGGATCTTCATCGTTGCTGTGAAATAAGGTCGATGCGGCCAGTTGCCGCGCAGCCGGACATCATGACGTCCGGAACCAGTCGATATAAGTCCGCATTGCAGACCGCACCGCCGATTCTTCTCACAATGAGATCCTCCGCATGTCCATGACGCCTGAAACGCCTTTGCCGAAGAAGGCGCATACCATGCGCCCGATCCCGGTCCTGATCTTCGGATCGCGCTGGCTGCAGCTGCCGCTCTATATCGGCCTGATCATCGCCCAGGGCGTCTATGTGGTGCTGTTCCTGAAGGAGCTCTGGCACCTCGTCACCCATTCGTTCGATTTCAGCGAGCAGCAGATCATGCTGGTCGTGCTCGGCCTGATCGACGTGGTGATGATCTCGAATCTTCTGGTGATGGTGATCGTCGGTGGCTACGAGACCTTCGTGTCGCGCCTCAATCTGCGCGGCCATCCGGATGAGCCGGAATGGCTCAGCCACGTCAATGCCAGCGTGCTGAAGATCAAGCTGGCGATGGCGATCATCGGCATCTCGTCGATCCATCTGCTACGCACTTTCATCGAGGCCGGCGGCCTCGGCAACACCGGCACGCGCACCACCAGTTTCACCGAAACCGGCGTGATGTGGCAGACCATCATCCACGTCGTCTTCATTCTCTCGGCCGTCGGCATCGCTTATGTCGACAAGCTGTCGAACAGCGCTGAGGCGAACGGGTATGGCAAGCACAAGCCCGATCACGGAGCGCACGGGCATTGAGGGGGGCTAACCGAGTTTTTCGGCTAGCCACATCTTGATGAGAGATTGATATGGGACGTCGCGTTTATTCGCGGCGACCTTGATACGATCCAGCAAATCAGACGGTAGGCGGATCGAGATTGCGGTGGTTGATGGCTTCAAATTTGGGAAGCGCGCGCGTTCTGCCTTGCTCCAATCGATATATTCGGTGGAGTCATGTGTTTCCCAGAATTTCCGTTCGTCGGCTTCGCTTTTGAAATTAGGAACCGGCTTAAGCTTGCTCATAAATGGTTCGCTCCTTTCGGTTCATGTCTCGCGCCGAGATCACTCTGATGAGTGTGCGGTCGGATCGAAGCGTGAATGAGAGATGCAGCAACCGCCCGTGGCTCGTCGTCCCGAGCGCATTGAAGCGTTTTTCATCTCCACTGTGTTTTGTATCATCGGCAATGATCAGTGGGTCGTTGAAGAAAACGCTTTCTGCTTCAGCCTGACCGACGTCATGTTTTTCGGCATTCTTGCTCTGGTTGCCGTCATCCCAGTCGAAGCCAATGATCCTTTGAAAGTCTAAAGGCATGTATATTTCCAATATATACAATTTTGTTGTGTTACGACAAGGGACCTCGGTTAGGATGCGTTGTTTGCGGGCGTTTGGGCTAGCGGTATTTGCTGTATTGGCCTCTTGCGCGCCCTCTAGTGCAACTGACGAGGCCTTCACCAACTTCGTCGCTTCGCTCTGGCCCGAAGCCCAAAAGGCTGGCGTATTGCGAAAAACCTTCGACGACGCGACACGTGGCCTTGAGCCCGACTACAAGCTTCCCGATCTGCTGCTGCCTGGCCGTCCAGCAACCGGTGCTCCGTCGCAGGCGGAGTTCGTACAGGTGCCGGCGGATTATCTTAAGGAAGCCAGCATCGCGCGCCTCGCGGCAGAGGGGCGGCGTCTCTACGACCAGCATCGCAAGACGCTGCAGGCTATCGAGCAGCAGACCGGCGTGCCCGGCACGATCATACTCGCGATTTGGGGGCGCGAGACCGACTATGGCCGTCATCGGCTTCCCTATGACGGCATTCGCACGCTGGCGACCCAGGCTTATGTAGGCCGTCGCAAGGAGCAGTATCGCGGCGAATTCATTGCGGCGCTCAAGCTGATCCAGAGCGGCGTGGTCTCGCGCCAGGATCGTCGCGTGTCATGGGGCGGCGCCACCGGCCTCACGCAATTCCTGCCTGCCGAGCTCGAAAAGCACGGCGTCGATTTCGACGGCGATGGAAAGGTCGATATCTGGCACTCGGTGCCGGATGCGCTTGCCTCGGCGGCGCAACAGCTCGTCAACAAAGGCTGGCAGCGCGGTCTGCGCTGGGCCTATGAGGTTCGTGCGCCCGCCAATGCCGATTGCACCATGGGTGTGCCGGAAGTGACACGGCCGATCGGTGAGTGGATCCGCGCGGGCTTCACGCCGGTGCGCGGTGAGCGCGTGAGTGCGGCCGAGCAGGCACAGCCGGCCTCGTTGCTGCAGCCCGAAGGCAGCTATGGCCCGGCCTTCCTGACCACGAAGAACTACTTTGTGATCAAGGAATACAATTTCTCCGATCTCTATGTGCTGTTCGTCGGCCATGTCGCCGATCGCATTGCCAACGGCCAGCCATTCGCGACACCATGGTCGGCGACCAAGCAGCTTCGCAGCACCGATGTGGAGGCCATGCAGCGCCATCTGACGTCGCTTGGGCTCTACAAGGACAAGCTGGACGGTAAAGCCGGCATGCAGACCCGTGCGGCGCTCGGCGCCTTCCAGAAGTCCGCAAAGCTCAAGCTCGACTGCTGGCCGAGCGAGGCGGTCTTGCGCGCGATGCAGGCGCGATAGTGGCAAAGAAAAAGCCCGGCGTGAAAGCCGGGCTTTTGAAATCGTGACCGTGAGGTCGTTGCGATTAATCGCAAACCTCGACCGGACGGTAGCGCCAGACGCCACGATAGTCGTCCCAGACGCGCTGGCGAACCATGCGGCAGGCCGGCTCGACATAAACTGGGGCAGGGGCGTAGCCGTAGCCACCATAAACCGGAGCCGGGCGGCTGGCAGCAATCGCGCCGCCGAGCAGCGCGCCGCCGATCAGACCACCGGCAACGCCGGCAGCGATACGGCCGCCATCGGCCTTGGCGGCAGGCGCCACGGCGACCAGCGAAGCGGCAACGGTTGCAGCGGCAACCAGAGCGGAAACAGTCTTCTTCATCTCAAGTCTCTCCCACAAGAGCGCCGCAAGCGACGCATGTTTAAAGCCTATCACGCGGAATTCGAACTGACGGCCATTTCAAGCGCCCAACCGTCAACTCGGCGTAAACACTCACGAAGCAGTGACGTGAAAAAGCGGTTTTTTCGCGCCACTTCAAGTCGTGCACATCGGAATTGATTGAGACCGATGTGAAATCAAAGTTCTCGGCTTAGCCGCAAACACGAACGCGGCGGAATCGCCAGCCATAACCATCCCAGAAGCGCTGGCGCTGCCAGTAGCAATCGCCGTAGTAACCGGGGCCGGCGACATAGGCC
>CALRZK010000342.1:0-4777 GCA_943372615.1 Bradyrhizobium ivorense
TCCTGGAAATCGCCATAGCCATCCGCGGTGTTGATCGGGATGCCGTCCATATAGAGCTGCACGCCGCGCAGATGGAAATTTCGCGACAGGCTGGAGCCGCGGATCGACAGCCGCGTATCGTCGCCCCATTTCGGTTGCGCGAACACGCCGGGCACGTAGTCGAGAATGTCCTTGATGGTGTTGGACGGCGTCGAATTCTTCCATTGATCCGCCGTCACCAGCGCAACGCCGCCGGGCGTCTGCTGGATCTCGCGGAGCGCCTGCTGGGCGGTGAGAACGGTGAGGGAGCCGGGCACAGCTACGGCGCCAGCCGCGGCTGTAGGTGCCGTGGGAGCAGCTACGCTGCGTGCAGCGCGAGCATTTGGTACGGCGTGACGCGGCTTGCGTGTCGTCGTGGTACGCGGCTGCACGGGCGCGTCAACCGTGACGGCCGGAAGCGATGTAAAGGGGGCCGATTGGGCCGACACCACACTCGGGATGAGCGTGGCCGCGGATGCGAGCAGGATGCCGCGCAGCCGCATGGAAACGGATAGCATGAGGTGAAACTCCACCGGGATTGAACTGAGTACGCACGCGCAGATGAGCGGCGTGAGGCGTCGTGGGACGTCAGCTCAGTTGCGGCGGTGCGCGGGCCCGGTGGTCGGAGGTTGCCTGTTCCGCGACGATGCGATCGTCGGGTGTGGCGATCGGCGCGATCGCCATGGCGATACGCGAGATGGAGAAACTCGCAACAGAGGGCGGCGCGCCCGGCGCGTGGGTGCCGACGCAGATCGGGCAATGCACCGCTGGCGCAGTGGTCTTGCCGCTGCCATCGGGTGATGCGGCTAGATCGGGATGAGTGAGGCAGAGCTCGAGGGCCGCAGCTTGCGCCGCCGGCGGGATCGACGCCAGGAACAGGCTCGACAGCACCACATTGAGCACGAGCGCATAGACCGCGGCCAAAGAAGCCACGGCGCCAAACCAGCGTTTGCGCGATCCATGTGTCACGGGTGCAATCCTCACCCCATCGTTAGCATGGGGGCGGGAACTGTCAAAGGCGTCAGATCAATTCGCTCCGCCCTCATGGTGAGGAGCGCACCACTTGGCGCGCGTCTCGAACCATGAGCTGGCTTGGCTCCGAGTTTCCGGCCATCCTCGAGACGCGCGCGTTGCGCGCTCCTCAGGATGAGGAGGAGCGCTACAGCACCACGATCCCCGAATGCTTCGCCTTGTCGTCCGGCTCCACATGGATCGTGATCAGCGCCTCGCCGATCTCGGCGCGGATCGCCTGTTCCAGATTGTCGCAGATGTCGTGTGCGGCGCTCACCGTAGTGGTTCCTGCCACCACGAGATGGAAATCGATAAAGGTCATGCTACCGGCGCGGCGGGTGCGCAGGTCATGCGCTTCGATGGCGCCGACGGCGTGGGCCGAGATGGTCTGCTTGATGGTGGCCAGCATGGTCGGCTCGAGCGCTTCGTCCATCAGTCCGCTCAGTGATTCCTTCATCAATCCCCAGCCGGCCCACAGGATATTGAGCGCCACCAGGGCTGCGAGGATCGGATCGAGCACGGCGATCCCCGAGAGTGCCGCGACGGCGACACCTGCCAGCACGCCGAGCGAGGACACCACGTCGGTCATCAAATGCCGGCCATCGGCAATCAGCGCCGGCGAACGTCGCGCCCGGCCGCGATTGATCAGGAGCGAAGCCCAGCCGACATTGATGACGGTGGCGAGACCGTTGACGGCAAGCCCGAGCCACGGCGTATCGAGCAGGCGCGGTTCGAGATAGGAGTGGTAAGCCTCGCGCAAAATCAGGATCGCTGCGAGCACGATCAGTACGCCTTCGAGCACGGCGGAAAAATATTCGGCCTTATGATGCCCGTAGGGATGTTCGTCGTCGGCTGGTTTTGCACTCAGTCTGATAGCGAGAAACGCAACGACCGCCGTCACCACCTTGACGATGCTCTCGATCGCATCCGACAGCAGCGCAACGCTGCCGGTGAGATGATAAGCGAGATATTTGAGCCCGAGCACGAGCAAGCCAACGGCAATGCTGCCTTGCGCAAGATTGCGAACGCTTGTCATGTGAAAGTCTCGTCTTGATTGGAAGTGCCGGCGGCGGCTGCGTGGCTCGTCTAGACGCGGATTCTCGTTGACGCAAGTCACGAAAATCAGCTGCAAGTGCTTCGCATTACGATACGCAAAATGAATGTGTAGTTCGTCTTGTAATCGTGCAGATCGATGCCGATGACGCACGCGTCATGACTTTGACGGGGCTTCATTCTGTTGATGGGTCTTGCGGCTGGCGCCACCGCGGGATGTGACGATTGCCGCGGCGCTGACGATCTCGTGCATGCGCGACATCGGAATTGCAGATTCGCCTGGTTGGAACGGTTGGGTGCCGGTGCAGCCTAAGGTCATCGGCCTGTGCGGCAGAGCTGTGGCGCTCTCGACACAGCCATCGGCAAAATGCCCGTTTGCGCCGGTTCCATGCCCGGATGACGCGCTCTTGAGCCTGTGATGTCGACTCAGCCCTGTATGACCATTGCGTCGCCTCGCTCGGGCGGGGTCGTAGTTGGGAATGGAAATGACAGGTTTGGGTGGATCGCGCTTGCCGCGCCTCGTGGCGCTTCTTGTTTTGCCGGCTTTGCTGGCAGGTTGCGCCGGCAGCGGCGGGATGATGTCTGCGGGCCTTGGCGGTTCGTCCGCGAAATATGCCGAGCTGAATGACGGCGGCCATACGCTGCCTGCCATCGATGTGTCGGGCATCGATCCGGCGATGCTGCGCCAGCGCGTCGATTACCGCACGCGGGAGCCCGTTGGCACTGTCGTGGTCGATACCGCCGCGCGTCATCTCTATCTCGTTGAGGGCGATGGCAAGGCGATGCGCTATGGCATCGGCGTCGGCAAGGCCGGTCTCGCTTTTGCGGGTAGCGCCACCATCAAGCGCAAGGCGGAATGGCCGCATTGGAGCCCGACCGAGAACATGATGAACCGCGAGCCGGCGCGCTATCGGCATCTCGCCAGCGGCATGGCCGGCGGTCTCGAAAACCCGCTCGGTCCGCGTGCGATGTATCTCTATCAGGGCGATCGCGACACCATGTTCCGCATCCATGGCACCACGGAGCCCGAAACCATTGGCACCGCTGTCTCCAGCGGCTGCATCCGCCTGATGAACCAGGACGTCATCGATCTCTATAACCGCGTGAAAATCGGCAGCCGCGTGGTGGTGATCCAGGGCGGGCGAGGGGCGGAGTCGTAAGGAACAGATATTCCCGTTCGGGAATATTTTGACACTTCGAGCGCTTTATTCCCGATCGGGAACATTGTTGCAAGTCTTCCCGCTCGGGACTATTTTGGCTGAGTGCCGAAATCGTCCCGATCGGGAATGCCATGAACGCGATCAAGAACTCAGTCGATTTCGGCGAGCAGATCAGGCTGCGGCGCAAGGCGCTCGGCCTCACCCAGCAGCAATTGGCTGCACGATGCGGTGTCGGCGTTCGCTTCATCATCGAACTCGAGGCCGGCAAGCCGACATGTCAGCTCGGCAAGTCTCTCACGGCAGCGTTGGAGGTCGGGCTGCTGTTGCAGTCAGGTGGCGGTGACCGGCGGTCGGAAAACGCGCCATTCGATCCAGACGATCCGCTCAGCTACCTTCCCCGATTCTAGGTGTAGCGATGATCGGAATTTATTTCGACTCGATCCAAGTCGCGACGATCGCCATGGAGAACGATCGACCGCAACTTCTCTATGATGCGGGCTGGATTGCTCGCAGTGGCACATTTCCAATTTCACTATCGATGCCGCTCTCGCCGGCACCCGTCGGTGCTGAGAAGATCATTCCGTGGCTGGCCAATCTGCTGCCCGAAAGCCATTTGTCTGCAATTGGACAGCAACTCGGTATTTCACCGCAGAATATTATCGGCCTGCTGCAACGGATCGGTCGCGACACGGCGGGCGCTCTTTCGATCGGCGATCCGCGTCAGGGAAAAGATGAGTGGCGCACGATCTCCGGTGACCATGAGCTCGCGCGGATCATTGACGAACTTCCGCAAAGGCCCTTTTTGGTCGGCGACGAGGGCGTCTCCATGTCGCTTGCGGGTGTGCAAGACAAGCTGCCCGTCAGCATCGTTGATGGCAAGGTTGCGATTCCGCTCAACGGCACACCATCGACGCATATCCTGAAGCCGGATGCGCCGCGGCTTGCTGGCAGCGTTTTCAACGAAGCCTTGTGCCTGACACTCGCGCGGCTCGTCGGTCTGGACGCTGCGGCCGTGACCACAGGAAGGGCGGGTAAACGCAGTTATCTGCTGATCGAACGCTATGATCGGGTCAGGACACCGAACGGTATCCTCCGCATTCACCAGGAAGATCTCTGTCAGTTGCTGGGCTATTTCCCGACTGCCAAATATGAGAGCGGTTCGGCAACCGGTGTTGCAGGCCCCTCATTAAGAGACTTTTTTGCTGCAGTGTCGAACAATGTTTCACCGGGCGCGCGTCTGGTCTTGCTCGACGCAGTGATCTTCAATGCGTTGATCTGCAATACCGATGCCCATGCAAAGAACTACTCGATCCTGATCGGTTCCGGCGGGTCCACCAAATTTGCGCCGCTCTATGATCTGCTTTGCGCTGAGGTGTATCCACGCGTGACCAAGTTTCTCCCGCAGAAGATCAATGGCAAGCGCGAAGCCATTCATTTGTTCGGGAAGGATTGGCAGTCTTTTGCGCGGTTGGTTGGTCTCAGTCCCGCACAAACGCTGCGGCGAATTGCGGAGCTCGCCTGTCTGACGCTCGACA
>CALRZK010000343.1:0-4775 GCA_943372615.1 Bradyrhizobium ivorense
TCGTCATTGCGAGGAGCGTAGCGACGAAGCAATCCAGTCTTTGACCAAGAACTGGATTGCTTCGCTGCGCTTGCAATGACGGCTGATAAGGTGGCGAGCTACTTCTTCGCCGGCATCGCGATGTTGCGTCCGATGCCCTCGGGCCGCTCTAGCCCGGCATGAGCTTGCGCCAGCGCCTGCACATTGGCGTTGATGTCCGGCGGGAATGCCGCCACCTTCCGCGCCGTCATATCCATGTGCAGCGACATGTTCTCGGATGTCGCTGACAGCCAGCCCTCGGTGGCGTGGCGCAGCTCCTGGAATGTGTGAATGCGCTTCTTGTCGGCGGCGACGACGAGAACGGAAATCTGCACGGGATCGCCGAGGTGGATTTCCCGGATATAGCGAACGTGACATTCGGCGGCGAAGGACGAGTTGTTCCGCTCCTTCAGGTAGCCCGGTCCAATGCCGATCTGCAGCCAGAGTTCGTCCACGGCTCGGTCGAACATGACATGGTAATAGGCCATGTTCAGATGGCCATTATAGTCGATCCATTGAGGCTCGATCTGCATGATCGAGGATTTGAACACGGCAGGGCGGCGCAGCAATTCGTTGATCTCGGTCATTCCCATCCCAATTCTTCGTCACGTCTCTTGACCGCTTATACAAGCTTTGCGACGGTCGCGCCCCGTCGAAAGGGACAACCGTGGGTAACATCGATTCCAATCTGAAGCGCCCCGAGCCGAAGGCTCTGGCGGCAGCACTCGAGGCGCTCGCCGCGCGCTTTGGCAACAAGCTCGTGACCTCGCAGGCTGTGCGCGAGCAGCATGGCCACACCACCACCTGGCTCGCGAACCAGCCGCCGGATGGAGTGGTGTTCGCGCAGGAGACCGCGGACATCCAGGACGTCGTGCGCATTTGCGCGGCCAAGAAGGTGCCGGTGATCGCGTTCGGCACAGGCACCTCGCTGGAAGGGCAGGTGAATGCACCCGCCGGCGGCATCTGCATCGACCTGCGCGACATGAACAAGATTCTTGCGGTGCATCCCGAGGATCTCGATTGCGTCATCCAGCCCGGCGTCACCCGCAAGGCGCTCAACGAGCATCTGCGCGATCAGGGCCTGTTCTTCCCCATCGATCCCGGCGCCGATGCCTCGCTTGGCGGCATGGCCTCGACGCGCGCCTCAGGCACCAATGCGGTGCGCTACGGCACCATGCGCGAAAACGTGCTCGCGCTGAAGGTCGTCCGCGCCGATGGCGAGATCATCACCACAGGGACGCGCGCGAAGAAATCGTCGGCGGGTTATGATCTCACGCATATGTTCATCGGCGCCGAAGGCACGCTGGGCATCATCAGCGAGCTCACCATCAAGCTGCGCGGCATTCCCGATACGATTGCTGCTGCGTCATGCTCGTTCGACAGCGTGCAGGGCGCCTGTCAGGCCACGATTCTCGCGATCCAGACGGGCATTCCCGTCGCGCGCATCGAGTTGCTGAATGAAGCGCAGGTTCGTGCCTGCAATATCTATTCGAAGCTGACGCTCCCGGAGACGCCGCTGCTGCTGCTGGAATTCCACGGCAGCGAAGCCGATGTCGCCGAGCAGTCGAAAAATTTCCGCGATATCGCGCTGGAATGCGGCGGGGGTGATTTCACCTGGACCACCAAGCCGGAAGATCGCACCAAACTCTGGCAGGCCCGCCATGACGCCTATTGGTCGGTGAAGAGCCTGCGTCCCGGTTCGGAAGTCGCCGCCACCGATGTGTGCGTGCCGATCTCGCGTCTCGCCGATTGCGTCGGCGAGACCGAAGAGGATCTCAAGCGCTTCAATCTGCTGTCGCCGATCGTCGGCCATGTCGGCGATGGCAATTTCCATTGCTCGCTGGTCTGCGATCGCAACGACCCCGCCGAGATCGCCCGCGCCGAAGAATTCATGCACCGCCTCGTCCAGCGCGCCCAGGCCATGGGTGGCACCTGCACCGGCGAGCATGGCATCGGGCAGGGCAAGCAGAAATATCTGAAAGCGGAACTCGGGACCGAAGCGCTCGACGCCATGCGGGCGATCAAGCGCGCCATGGACCCTGACAACATCCTCAACCCCGGCAAGATTTTGCCGCAAGGGTGACGCAAGGCGGCCACAGCGTTTTGTGCGATTTCGGCGCATAAAACGCTGCTTTCGTCGTATGGACGAACGGTTTCTAAACACCTATAAGCTGTATACAGGTAAAATTGCCTGTGATGATTGAGTCCGCAGCCGGTGAACTGCGGAAGTTGGGAATGCGACGCTCGGGCGTCCAATAAAAGGCATAGGCCGATGCGGCTGCCGTTCTTCTATGGCTGGGTGATCGTTGCCGTCACTTTCGTGACGATGGCGATCGGGGTGAATGCCCGCACGTCGTTTTCGCTGCTGTTTCCCCCCATCATCTCCGAATTCGGATGGGATCGCGGCGTCACAGCTGGTGCCTTTTCCTTTGGTTTTCTCGTCTCTGCCATCATGAGCCCGCTGATGGGCAAGCTGATGGACCGCGGCGGCCCGCGTGCGGTGATGGAGCTCGGCACGGTTCTGATGGGAGCGGGACTTTTGCTCGCCCCGCTGACAAGCGAGCCGTGGCACCTCTATCTCACCATCGGCGTTCTTGTCGGCGCCGGCAGCATCTGTCTCGGCTATTCCGGGCAATCGCTGTTCCTGCCGAACTGGTTCAGCCGCAAGCGCGGCCTGGCTGTGGGGCTTGCTTTTGCGGGTGTCGGGATCGGTTCGGCGACGTTGCTGCCATGGGTTCAATTGATGATCGAGCAGACGGGCTGGCGCACCGCCTGCACATGGCTCGGCGTGTTGGTGCTGGTCGTTCTGGTGCCGATCAATCTGCTGCTGCGTAAGCGCCCTCAGGATATGGGATTGCTGCCGGACGGCGATGCCGAGCCGCATCCGACCGCCAAGCCAATCTCCAATGTCGTCGATCCCGCCTGGGCCAGCATCGACTGGACCCTCGGCCGCGCTATGCGCACCTCGCGTTTCTGGTGGCTGGCGCTCGGATTGTTTGGCGGGCTCTACACCTGGTACGCGGTCCAGGTTCACCAGACCAAGTATTTGCTGGATATCGGCTTCTCGCCAAGCGTGGCGGCGTGGGCGCTGGCATTGGTCAGCCTGTTCGGCGTGCCGGGCCAGATTTTCCTCGGCCATCTGTCCGATCGTATCGGTCGCGAATGGATATGGACCATCAGCGGTCTTGGTTTTGCGATCTGTTTCGCAGCCCTGATCGCGCTAGAATATGTGCCGAGCATGGTGCTGGTCTATGTCATGGTCGTGTCTCAAGGGCTGCTTGGCTACGGCGTCACCTCGATCATGGGGGCTGTGGTGCTCGAGGTGTTCCAGGGCGAGCATTTCGGCAGCATCTTCGGCACCTTGATGCTGGCAGCGCTCGCGGGTGGCGCCGCCGGTCCGCTGGTGACCGGTATGCTGCATGATCATTTCGGCAATTACACGCTCGCTTTCAGTCTCGGCATCGTGGTTTGCGCGCTTGCCAGCGCCGCAATCTGGATGGCCTCGCCAGGCAAAGTACGCGCGGTGGCGGGGCGGCTACATCACGCGCAGGCCGCGCGCGACGCGCTGGAACAGCCTTTGCGCGGCTGAACGTGGGCGTTTTGCCGCAATGCCACCGTGCAGTGGCGTCTGCGGGTTATGCTGTGACTTCGCCACAGTTCCTTCTATAGATAGGGCGAATTCCGGCGCATCACGGATCGCGCCGAGCCGGCAGGTGTGATGCCGCTGGACCGCTGAAGGGGAGATTCCGTGCAGACCACGCTGCTCGGCCTGGCGATTGCATTCATCCTGGCGCTGGTGGCTGCTCTGGTCGGGCCGTTCTTCATCGACTGGAGCCAGTTCCGCCCGCAATTTGAGGCCGAGGCGACGCGTATCGTCGGCGCTCCCGTGCGCGTGGTCGGCGCGCTCGATGCACGGCTGCTGCCGGCACCGTCGTTGCAACTGCACGGCATTACTGTTGGCGGCGCCAATGATCTCGGCCGTTTCCGCGCCGAAAAGCTCGATGTTGAATTCAGCCTCGGCTCTCTGCTGCGCGGCGAGTGGCGGGCTACTGAACTCACTGTCGGCGGCGTTGCCGTCGATCTCGGCCTGAACGCGCAAGGCCGTCTCGATCTGCCGGCATCGACCGGTCCGTTCAATCTCGGCGGTCTCGCCATCGACCGGCTGAATGTCACCGGCCGCCTCAACCTGCATGATGCGTCGAGCCGCTCAACGCTCGAACTGAGCGACATCGCCTTCAGCGGCGATGTGCGCTCGCTCGCAGCAGGGGCCATGCGCGGTGACGGCAACTTTGTGCGCGCGGGCACGCGTTATCCATTCCGCATCTCGTCGGGCCAGACCAGTGACGGCAATGGTACGCGACTTCGTCTGGTCGTCGATGCCAACGAGAAATCGCCGGGCATTGATCTCGACGGCGTTCTGAATTTTGAAAATCGTATCCCGAGCTTCGATGGCGCACTGGTCATCGCCAATGCGGTGAGCAAAGCAGATGTCAATCTGTCGAATGCGCCATGGCGAATGGTCGGCAAAGTGAAAGCCGATCCTTCGCAGGCTCAGTTCGAAACCATCGATCTGAGCTATGGTGCCGATGACGGCGGACTGAAATTGGCAGGTGTTGCCGATCTTCGCTTTGGCGCTTCGCCGTTGTTGCATGCTGTGTTGTCGGCCAAGCAAATCGACGCCGATCGTCTGCTCGCCAAGCTCGACGGCGGAGACACGGCGACGCCCATCTCCGCGTTGCGCAAGCTGACTGCTCTCA
>CALRZK010000344.1:0-4774 GCA_943372615.1 Bradyrhizobium ivorense
TTCTTCTCCAGGAAATCGCGAATCCGGTTTTTCGCTTCCTGATCGCTCTGCGCCACCGAAGCCATCAGCGATTCCAGCATCAGGCCGGTCTGGGGGCTCGCTTCCGCGATCAGCGGCAGCGCCTGCAGCACGGCGAAATTCGTCAGCGGCGCATTCTGCGCCACGCGGTCGGCGAGTTCGAGCGCCTTGGCCAGCGCGCCATCGGCCTCGGTGAAATATTGCGCGAAGCCGAGCGTGACGCCTTCCTCCGCCTTGTAGACGCGGCCGGTGAGCATCATGTCGGCCATCCGGTGCACGCCGATCAGGCGCGGCAGCCGCATCGAGGCGCCGCCGCCGACAAAGATGCCGCGGCTGCCCTCAGGCAGCGCGTAATAGGCCGAGGGATCGGCGACGCGGATATGCGCGGCGCAGGCGAGCTCCAGCCCGCCGCCGATCACGGCGCCCTGCAGCGCCGCGATCACAGGCACGCGCGCATGCTGGATCAGGTCGAACACCCGATGCCACATGCGCGAATGCATCAGGCCCGCGGTGGCGTCGCGCTCCTGCAGTTCGGAAAGGTCGAGGCCGGCCGAGAAATGCCCGCCGATGCCGTGGATCACGATGGCTCCGACGTCCTCCGGTAGCGCGCGAAAAACCTGCTCGATTTCAAGGATAATGCCGTCATTGAGCGCGTTGCGCTTGGCCGGGCGGTTCAGGCCGACCAGCAGCACCCGGCCGCGGGTTTCGATCTGGAGCAGGGAAGCAGTCTGGGTCATCGGCACCGAATAAGGACATGGAAGAATAATTATAGATTATAACGGATTGGGCGTGAGTCAATGGATAGCCGTAGCCCGGATGGAGCGCAGCGCAATCCGGGGACCGGCGCATATACGGAGACGCCGAATCCCGGATTACGCTTCGCTTCATCCGGGCTACAAACGCCCCTACCTAATCGCCACCGGGTTGATCATGCTCTGCACGCCGCCCTTGAAACGCGGCTGGCCGAGCACGAACATGAATTCATAGCCTTTGTCCTTGGCGAGCTCGGACGTATCCATGTTTTCGAGGATGTAAGTCCCGTTCATCGCCAGCAGGATCTGATGCACCTCGAACACGGTGTTCTTCTCGAACGGCACCACCTCGACGCCCCAGGTATCGGCGCCGACGGCGACCACGCCCTTGCTCGTCAAATATTTTGCGCCCTCGACACCGAGACCAGGCTCGCCGCCATTGTAGCGCTTGTCATCCTTGCCCACGAGGCTGAGCCAGCCGGTGTGGAACAGCACAACATCGCCCTCCTTGATCTCGACACCCTGCGCTTTCGCAGCTTCCTCGATCTCCTTGGTGTTGAAGGCGGTGCCCTCCTTGACAACATCGGTCTTGTAGTAAGCGGCCATGTCCAGCATCACGCCGCGGGCGACGATGGGCGGTACCTTGTCGATGCCGAGCTTCTTGAGGCCTGAGACATCACCGAAATCGGCGATCTTGTTGCCGTTGTAATAGACGTGATCGACGCCGAGATGGCCGAGCCCGTCCATCTGGCTGCCGACGCCGACCCAGCCGGTGATCATGTCGTCGTTATAGGTGGCGTTGTTGGGCCCGATGCCGTGATTGCCGGCCTGGCCGGGCTGCACGATGGTGACCTTCACCGAGCGCGGCGGATAGGCCGGCGTATCAGCACCGACGGGAATGCCGAGCGCATAGGTCTTGCCCGTCTTCACCAGTTGGGCTGCAGCCTTCACGCGTTCGGGGGTGATGTAGTTGGCGGCGCCGATCTCGTCATTCGGGCCCCATTTCGATTTGGTCCAGTCCTGCGCCAGCGCGGGCATGGCCATCACAAGCGATACGGCACTTCCAAGCAAAGCTGCTCTCAACATCGTCGCCTCCCTGTGTCGCCGGATGTTTCCGGTCGATGGGGAGTAGGCACCAGAAATTGAGGAAAAAGTAAGCTGACACTTTGCCGTCATGGCGTGGAGCGCCGCCAAAAGCAGCAGCGCTGCATTAATTCGTCCCGCAGGAATCAAATAGATTTCGTCCTGACAAAACACAATTTTAAATTGAATTTTGAAGGCAGCCGGTGTAACAAGGCTGAAATTCTGATGATGGCCTCGTACTAACGAGATCGTAGTTGGGGGGAATGGACTTGGCTGTACATTTCGACGTCGTGCGCGACGGGAAACAGTTTTCAGCCCGCGCTGATCAAGGAAGCGCGTTTCCAATCGCTGCCAAGGTTCGATACCTCAACAAGAAGACCGGCGTCGAACGTTTTGGACTATCAAACGACAGCGGTAACTTTGGATCTGCGCAAGCGAAAGCACTACTCTACAAGGCCAGCGATTTCTCCAGCATTTATCCGTTTTGGTCCGACTTTATCGAGCCGACTGCTATTTGCGAGGGGCAGAGTTTCCTCTCGCTGAATACCTATGACCGTGCGCGTTTCACATTCGGCTTCGGACAGTTTGCTGCACATGTGCCCGATGGCGATTTCATCCGTTGGTTTCGCGACATGCTGCAACGGCCGGAGGCGCTCGACTATTTTCCGAATCTGGTGGTGGAAAACGGCCGGATCGTAAAGGTCGAAGACACCAAGACCGTGCCGATGGAAACGAAAGACTCCACCGAGCCGTTACAGTTCTACCTGAATCCGACGCTGAGCGAGGTTGAGGATGCTGAGGTCATCGCTGCAGCGAAATTGATTCACTGGACGGGAAGATATCCGGAAGCGCAGCTACTTCAGGTCCAGCATATGATCAATACCGCGCGCCGGCTGATGAAGCAGGCTGACACGCGTCTCGGATTGGACGGAATCTCCGCCGATATTTGCTGCATCGTGATGGATATTCGGCATCAAGGGCGCGCCAGCTTCGATGAAATCCAGTCGGCGCTGCAGGCAAGCAAGCCATTCGATACCGTGATAGAAGTCGGCGGACACGGCGAGCCTGGACGCGTAGCAAATCTGAAGCAGGCACTTGTGACACGCCGGGCCAAGCTCAAGAAAAAGAAGTGGTCGAGATCACAGACAGATTTTGTCTGAAAGGATTTTCATGACCGTATCAGATAAGCTGGTTGGGATCGCAAAGCGCGAATGGACCCGGTGGGGCGGGCCGATCGAAAGATTGGATGGATCGACTACTGGATTTTCCAATCGGCGCATGGAAGCAGAACATCCCTACTGGACCTATGTCGGGGAATACTGGCATTCGATTGGTTCCAAGCTTGATGGCAGGGATCCGCCAGCGTGGTCGGCCGCATTTATCTCCTACTGCTTCATTGAGGCCGGCGCGAAAGAACAATTCCCTCACCACCAGAATCACTCGATCTATGTTTCCAAGATCGACACGAATCAATTTGTCGGACTGGAATTGAAAGACCCTGCCGATACGCAGCTCAGCGTGGGAGATCTCGTATGGGCCAGCCGAAGCGGGGAGGATTGCCGCCGGCCGCCATCGACATTTACCGAGGCAAGGAAGGAGCTGAAAAAAATCCGAGACAAGACGGCTGGCAGTTTCTGCAGCCATTCCGACATCGTCGTGGCGGTTCGCGCGGGAGAGGCCGATGTGATCGGGGGCAATGTCAAACAAGCCGTGACGCGAACGACCTACAAACTGGATGCCAAAGGCTGCATCCGCGATGGCAGGAGAACGTTCATTGGTATCATAAAGAATTCACTTTGACCTCCTTGATGCCACGCCGCCACGTTACAGGACCTGATGCACCGCCAACTCCACCCGATCCGGATGCCGCGCGCCTACGCCGATGAAAAGATTCTGCATCAGCCAGCGATAGTCCGGATGCGCCGTCTCGAATTTCGGAACCGAACGGAAATAGATCAAAGCGGGATCGACGATCTCGCCGCGCGCGATGCGGTCTAGCGCCTCCTTCGGCCCGAAGCGGATTCCATAGTTTGCGATATAGATCACCGCGCCGTCGTCCAGTTCGAATGTGTATTTTGCTTCCAGCTCCGTAAAGCCATCCGGCCGGATGATCTGGAAATCGGCACCGCCCTGATGGATCGTGCCGTTGACGCCCTCGCCTTTCACCGTGCCGCCGAGCACGGGGATAACGCGGCGGGTGCCATAGCCGAGATCGCCAGCGACGACAGGCTTACCGACCTGGATGGCGAGGCTGAACACATATTTTGTTTTCAGTTCCGGTACGCTCATCGCCTCACCCCAGCATTCGCATCGGCAGCCATGTGGCGATGATCGGGAACAGGATCAGCAGCACGAGGCGCACCAAGTCCGTCGCCACGAAAGGCAGCACGCCCTTGAAAATGGTCGACATGGTAACGTCCTTGATCACGCTCTTGATCACAAAGACATTCATGCCGACCGGCGGATGGATCAGTCCGAGCTCCACAGTCATCACGATGATGATGCCGAACCAGATCGGGTCGAAGCCGAGCGCCATGATTACCGGAAACACGATCGGCACCGTCAGGATGACCATCGCCATGGCATCCATCAGGCAGCCGAGCACGAGATACATCAGCAGGATCAGCGCCAGCACGCCGTAGGGGCCGATGCCGAGCCCGGTGAGAAACTCGGTCACATGCTGCGGCGTCTGCGTCACCGTGAGGAAATAGCCGAAACACAGCGCGCCGATCAGCACGGTGAACACGGCCGCCGCCGTGCGCGTCGCCTGCAACAGCGATTGCAGGATCCCCTCCTTGTTCAGCTTGCCGCGCATCACGCCGATCAGGAACGCACCGACCGCACCGACCGCGCCCGCTTCCGTCGGAATGAAGAAGCCACCATAGAGCCCGCCGATCACGAACACGAACAGCAGCAGCGGC
>CALRZK010000345.1:0-4768 GCA_943372615.1 Bradyrhizobium ivorense
AGGCAGTCATCTGCGTCATCGCCCAGGCGGCGCCGACGCTCTGGATCATCAGGCCGAGATTCGACAGCAGGCTCGCCAGCCAGATGCGCCGGAACACCGGATAGCGCAGCGGCGCGGCAATTCCGTCGGAGGGCAATGGGGTGGAGGTCGGCTTCAGCGTGTCCGTCATTGTCTCCGTTGATGCCTGCGATTTGCGGTGCCTGTCCAGTGTTTCCGCGACGCTCCGAAGCGCTCGCACTGCAACATCTCGCTCACTTGTCGTCGCCCGGCTAGACCGGGCGATCCAGTAGACACTGACATCACAGATGGAGCCGGAACGTCAGTGTCTACTGGATCCCCGCAGACGCGGGGATGACAGACTGAGGGTTTTACGACGACATCAATATGCCTTCGTGGCGCCAGCTTCAGCGCGTGATATGCTTCTGCATTGTCACTGTTGCGAGGCCTGTCGTGAGCATTGCCGAGGTCTACGACTTTCCCGCCCCGCCACGCCGCGTGGTGCCGCCGGCGCCGCCGCGTGCGCCGGAGGACATGACCGCCCGCGCCCGTATGGCGGCGATGCGCCGCAGCGCCATCGAGACCTGGGGCCAGAAGGCCTATGAGGACGACATCATCAAGGGCCGCTTCTTCGGCCATGCCAGTTTCATCCTCAACGACCCCGATGCGATCCGCCATGTGCTGGTGGACAATTACGAGAACTATACCCGCACCCCGGCGGCCTTCCGGGTGCTGCGGCCACTGCTCGGCGACGGGCTGCTGACCGCCGAAGGGCGCGTCTGGAAACATCAGCGCCGCACGCTGGCGCCGGCCTTCACGCCGCGCGCGGTGGGCACGCTGGTGCCGCATATGCTCTCGGCCATCGACGACACGGTGGCGGACTTGCAGGGCAAGACTGGCGAGCCGGTGGACCTGCGCGAAATCATGCAGCGCATGACGCTGGAGATCGCCGGCCGCACCATGTTTTCTTATGGCATGGCGAAGCACGGCAAAGTCCTGCGCGACTTCGTCATAGAATATGGCCAGACCCTCGCCCGGCCGCATTTCTTCGACCTGCTGCTGCCCGCGGGCTGGCCGACGCCGCAGGATATTCCGCGTTACTTCTTCCGCCGGCGCTGGACGCGTTTTGTCGCCATGCTGGTGGCCGAGCGCCGTACTGCCGGCAAGGCGGATGACGCCCCGCCGCGCGATCTGTTCGAACTGATGCTGGCGGCGCGCGATCCCGAGACCGGCGCCGAATTCACCGACGACCAGCTCGGCGATCAGGTGGCCACGATGATCCTCGCCGGCCATGAGACCACAGCGACGGCGCTGTTCTGGGCGCTGTATCTGCTGACCCTCGATCCCGCCACGCAAGAGCAAGTGGCGACCGAGGCCCGCGTGGCGATGGCAGCCGGCGTGCTGGAGCTTGATCGGCTAAAATTCACCCGCGCCGTCATCGACGAAACCATGCGGCTGTATCCACCGGCTTTCCTTATCGCACGCGCGGCCCGAGCGCCCGATACGATCCGCGACATGGCGGTGGCGAAGAACGACATCGTCCTGATCGCGCCATGGCTCCTGCACCGGAACGAAACGCGCTGGTCTGACCCCAACGCCTTCATGCCGCAACGCTTCATGCCGGGCCACCCGCAGCCGGATCGCTTCGGCTATCTCCCCTTCGGCGTCGGCGCCCGCGTCTGCATCGGCGCCCATTTCGCCATCGTCGAGGCCACGCTGGCGCTAGCCAAGATCATCGGGAATTTCCGGGTGACGCTGCCGGAAACGGAGCTGGTGATGCCGGTGGGCGTGGTGACCACGCAGCCGGATCGGTCGCCGGCGTTCAGGATTGAGAAGCGATAGCCGCGCTTCTTGGAGTTGTCGCCGGGACGCCCTATCTATCGATGCATGAGCGACATTCTCTCCCACTTCGCGCGCCTCAAGAAGGTCACCGACCCCGCCGTCGCCGACGCCATTGCGCGGCTGGCGCAAGACGGCGCCGATCATCAGCTCAACCGCGTCAATCCACTGGATTTCGCTGCGCGTGCCGGCCTCAACGAAGAGAAAGCCATCGCCGGCTTCCTGCATGCATCCAAGCTCGGCCTGTTCGATCTCACCTGGAATGTGATGTGTCCCGGCTGCGGCGGCGTGCTCGATGCCCATGGCACGCTGAAATCGCTGCGCAGCGACGACTATCAATGCGGCCTCTGCGGCCGCGGCTATGCCGTATCCGTCGACGAGCAGGTAGAGGTCGCCTTCACCATCTCGCCCCGCATCCGCCGCATCGCCGCCCATGATCCGAATTCATTGCCGATCTGGGAATACTTCCGCCAGGTATTCTGGAGCTCCGGCATCGAATTCAATGCCGACGCGCTGTCGACCTTGTCGGAAGATGTCGTCCTCGATGCCCGCGAGCTTCCTGCGCATCAACGAGCCGAACTGACGCTGCAGCTCCCGCCGCAATTCATCATCCTGTTCGAGCCGGTCACGCATACAGCGCATTTCATCGATGTGCAGGGCGAACCGACCCATGAGGCGCGACAGCTCTCGCTCACCTATAAGAGCGAACACGCACCGACGCTGACCACCACGCTGCAGCCCGGCCCGCTGAGCATCGCCTATGACAATCAGACCGGCATCCGCGTGCTGCCGTCGATTCTCGTGGCGGCCGATGCGCTCCATCACCTGATCGGCAAGCGCAAGCCCTTCGTCACCGCAAAACGCATCCTGAGCAACCAGACCTTTCGCGATCTCTACAAGGCCGACAATCTCAATATCGACCAGCGCCTGCAGATCACCTCGCTGACCTTCCTGTTCACCGATCTCAAGGGCTCCACGGCCCTTTACGAACGTGTTGGTGATCTCGCCGCATTCGATCTCGTCCGCGCCCATTTCCATGCGCTGCTCGACATCATCGCGGCCGAAGGCGGCGCCGTCGTCAAAACCATCGGCGACAGCGTGATGGCCACCTTCACCCGCCCCGAACAGGCCCTGCTCGCCGCGATCGAAATGCGCAAGGCGATGGAGCGGCTGAATGACGAACGCGAAACCCGCGATCTCGTCGTCAAGATCGGTATCCATGAGGGCCCCTGCCTCGCTGTGATGCTCAATGAGCGGCAGGATTATTTCGGCCAGACCGTGAATATCGCCGCCCGCGTCCAGGGGCTTGCCACGTCACAATCCATTCATGTGACAACACCGATCATTTCAGCGAAGGCTGTCGGATCGATTTTGCAGCAGTCGGGTGCAACACCCATCGAGAAGACTGCCGCTTTACGCGGCATTGCTGACAAAGTTTTGGTCTATGAGATTCCCTGATACCGCTGCTTCTCGTTTCATACCCAGACTTACTTAACTGTAATTACGCCGTCAGGAACCGCAGTGTATTGTGTGCGTTCCCTTTCCGCGCCACAACGCGACCGGCTTGTTTGTCCGGTCACTTCGCCGCATGGCGCAGGGTCCATCCATCTGGTTCATAAAATCCCATGTTTGAGAAACTGCGCCAATTCATCACCGACGTTGTGGCCCCTGATGCCACCGCCGATCAGACGTTCGACGACACCGGTTTCCGGCTCGCCGCAACGGCGCTGCTCATTCATGTGATTTCGATCGATGGCACACCATCCAAGATCGAGCAGGACAAGCTGCACAGCATAATCGAGACGCGTTTCGAGCTCGATCCCGGCACCGCCGATCGCCTGATCGAAGCGGCCACGCTGGTCGAGGGTGAGGCTGTCGATCTCTATCACTTCACCAGCGTCATCATGCGCGTGGTGGATGAGCCCGGCCGCATTCGTCTTGTCGAGATGATGTGGGAGCTGGTCTTTGCCGATGGCAAGGTCAGCGAGTTCGAGGAGAACGTGGTGTGGCGCGCGGCCGATCTGCTCGGCGTGTCCGCGCGCGACCGTGTCGAGCTCAAGCGCCGCGTCGCCGGCGATACGGCCGAGACGGCCTAACCCGCATCACTATTGCGAATATGACGATGCGCGATCAGCGATATCGCGCGCGGTGCATTGAATCTGGCAGCCCGGTATTCCGGTGGCCTTTCGCGCTTGCGCATCAATGCTATCCCTATTACGCCTTTCATTAGAACTATTCGTCTTCAAGCCATACTTGCAGAGAATTTCCGTGACTGAGCGCGTAACACTGATCACCGGAGCTTCGGCGGGAATTGGCGCCGAGATGGCCCGTGTCTTTGCCGCGAACAAGCATCGCCTGGTTCTGGTGGCGCGCCGCGCCGATCGCCTCACCGCTCTCTCCGATGAAGTCGTGGCCGCTGGTGGCCCTGCGCCCATCGTCATTCCCTGCGATCTCGAACAGCTCGATGCCTGCGAGAAGATCGAGGCCGCACTCCAGAGCGCCGGTGTTGAAGTCGAGTATCTCATCAACAATGCCGGCTTCGGCATGTTCGGTTTCACGGTCGATATGGATCGCGACAAGCAGCTCCGCATGATCGACCTCAATGTCCGCACGCTCACCGATCTGTCGCTGCGCCTCGCGCCTGATGTCATCAAGCACAAGGGCGGCATTCTCAATGTGAGTTCGATTGCGGGTCTCATTCCGGGCCCCGGCATGGCCGTCTATTACGCCAGCAAGGCCTATGTGCTGTCCTTCACCGAAGCGCTGCGCCAGGAGCTCGGCCCCAAGGGCGTGCGCGTCACCGCGCTCTGCCCCGGCCCGGTGCCCTCGGAATTTCAGGCCAAGGCGGGGTTCAAGCCCGGGCTGGATTCGATGATTCTCGGCGTGTCGCCGAAGGATGTCGCGGCGCTGGCCTATAAGAGCCTGATGGGGA
>CALRZK010000346.1:0-4754 GCA_943372615.1 Bradyrhizobium ivorense
GCGCCAGCAGGCCCTCATCACCTTCGCACACCGCCTGCACATGCTTGCCGCTCGGCAGCGCCATGAAGATCACGTCGCAGATCTTGGCGAGTTCGGCCAGCGAGGTGGCGCGCTTGACGCCGACTTCCGCGAGGCGTTCGAGCGGCGCATCGGCGCGGTCGAAGCCATAGACGGGCACGCCCGACTTCTTCGCCAGATTGCGGCACATCGGCTCGCCCATCACACCAAGACCGATGAATCCAATGGCAGTCGTCATGCCGCTATTCCCTTACATTCCGAGATCAAGATTTGAGGCGGACGCGGCCAAGCCGCGTCCGTAGCAGTTGGAGGATTAGCCCTTAACCAGCGGGCAGCCGCCTTCGCTCATGGGGCGGAAGGCCTGCTCGCCGGGCGAGGTGGTGATGGTTTTGTAGAAGTCGAACTTGTACTTCGATTCTTCCGGCTTCTTCACCTGCATCAGATACATCGTGTGCAGCACGCGGCCGTCCGGACGCACGGTGACGTCCTTGTTATAGGCGTCGTTGACCTTCAGCTCATGCATCTTCTTGGCAACGGCGTCCGTATCCTTGGTGCCGGCGGCCTTCACCGCTGCGAGATAGTGATGCACGCCGCTATAGACGCCGGCCTGCACCATGCTCGGGACCTTGTTATTGGTCAGCGCGAAATAGCGCTTGGCCCAGGCGCGGGTCTGCTCGTTGAGATCCCAGTAAAATGACGTCGTCACCTGCAGACCCTGGGTGGCCTTGAGGCCGAGTGCATTGACGTCCGTGATGAAGACGAGGAGACCGGCAAGCTGCTGGCCACCTTCGACAATGCCGAATTCGCCGGCCTGCTTGATGGCGGTCTGCACGTCGGCGCCCGAGGTGGCGAGGCCGACGACCTTGGCCTTGGAGCCCTGCGCCTGCAGCAAGAACGAGGCCATGTCGGCGGTGCCGAGCGGATGCGCGGACGAGCCGATCACCTTGCCGCCGGCGCCCTCGATGAATTTGGTCGCATCACGCTGCAGCGCGTGGCCGAACGCATAGTCCGCAGAAATGAAATACCAGGTATTGCCGCCGGCCTTGGTGATGGCTTCCGAGGTCAGCTTCGACAGCGCATAGGTGTCGTAGTTGAAGTGGAAGGAGATCGGCGAGCAGGCCTTGCCGGTGAAGTCCGACGAGCCGGGGCCGCTGATGGCAAAAATCTTGTTCTTCTGCTTGGCAACTTCAAGGATCGCGAAACCGGCCGACGACGCCGCGCCATCGGCAATCATGTCCACCTTCTCATTGTCGATCCAGCGGCGCGCGGTGGCGGCGGCAACGTCCGGCTTGTTCTGGTGATCGGCCGTGATGATCTCGATCTTCATGCCGTTGATCTCACCACCGAACTCCTCGGCTGCGAGCTTTGCGGCCGCGACGGAGCCCGTGCCGCCATTGTCGGCGAACACGCCGGACTGGTCGTTCAGCACGCCGATCTTGATGGTTTCGTTGGCGCTTGCGGCATGGGCCGACAGCACGAGGGCTGCGGATAAATAGAATGCAGACTTGAAAGATGTCATCGGATGCCCCTCCTCAGGAACTGTGTTTTTGTTTGATGGTCTCTAACACCGGCGCGATGTAATGCCGGAACTGCGCAGGGTTCTCACTCATAGGAAAATGACCGAGGGCTTCCATGACCGTGACTTCTGCGCCTGCAATGCTCGATGTCGTGCGAACCGTGTCTTCGGGCGAGCACGAGAAATCGTATTCGCCGGTGAGCAAATAGAGTGGACAGGTCGTGGTATCGATCGCGGCGGTGCGACCACGCAGGTCGCCATCGACGCGATAGAAATAGAGATCGCCCTTGAACACGCCGGGGCCGCCCTGCTTGTAGGCCCACAGCGTTTCCATCCGCGCTTCCGGCGGCGACTGCGGCGCGACAAGGCCGGAGACGAGTGCTGCGCAGACTTCGCCGCCATGCACGTCCGGACGATTGAGCCAGGCGGTGTCGTACCACGGCGCCTGGAAGTCAGCGGCTTCGAGACCGATCAGTGCGCGAAATTCGCTGGCATGATCGATGGCGAGATTGAGCACGATGCGGCCACCGATGGAGCAGCCCATCACCACGGGCTTGTCGAGAGCGAGCGCGTTGCAGAAGGCGCGAATCGTTTCGGTGTAGCGCTTGGTCGTTAGCTGATACTCGCTGCCGTCCCAATTGGCGGGCGGATTCGACTTGCCGTGCCAGGGCAGATCGAAGGCAATGATGCGGTAGTGTTTGGTAAATTCCTCATCGGCCAGCAGATAGCGCCACTGGCGATTGTCGGAGCCCGCGGTGTGCAGGCAGACCAGCGGAATGCCCTCACCGGCTTCCTCGAAATAAATGCGATGCATGGTGCCGTCGATATCGACATGCACGTAGCGGCCGACCATCGGCTCGATGTAACCGGTCATGCTGCACCTCCGGCGCTGCGCGGGAGAGCAAGCAGATCCTTTAAATACTGCAGATGGGTCATGAAGGGCTTGATGTCGCCTTCGAGCGTGGCTTCGCCGCGCTTGGTGAGCGAGAGCAGATCATGCCAGCCGGCCTTCGGCATTGGCTGCCAGAAGGCCGTCCATGCTTCGGGCGTGGCACGATAGCTAAAGGTCGACGAACGCATCAGCACGGGCGCCGGCACCATGTCGATGATGCGGCCGGCGCGGATGGCGACATGATAGCTCTGCGCGGTGGAGCCAAGCAAACAATCGACATCGAGGAAGCGGCCGCGCTGGATCAGCGCGGTGTCGCGCTCCAGCAGAATCGGCAGTTGCTCGAATACAGCGCTGACAGGATCAGATTTTTTCAAGGCCGGACTCCTTGATGATCTTGCCCCACAGCTCCGTCTGCTTGGTGACGTGCTCGGCGAGACCGGCGGGCGAGGACACATCCGGCTCGAGGCCGATATCGGCGAAGAACTTCTTCGCTTCTTCCGTCGCCATGACCTGCAGGAAGGCCTTGTTGAGCTTCTCGACAACATCGGCCGGCACATTCTTCGGGCCAAACAGACCGCTCCAGGCGGCAAAATCGTAACCGGGCAGACCGACCTCGGCCATCGGCGGCACGTTCGGCAGCGACGCCACCTTCTGCACCGTGGTCACGCCGAGTGCGCGAAGGCTGCCATTGTTGATGAATTCACGCGTCACCGCGACGTCGGTGATGACGAATTCGATGCGGCCGCCGAGCAGATCGGTGATGGCCTGCGGCGTGCCGGGATAGGAGATGCGCACGGCATCGATGCTGGCCAGCGAGCGCACCAGCTGCGCCGCCGCCATGCTGCCGGTGTTGCCCGAGCCATAGCTCAGCTTGCCCGGATTGGCCTTGCCGTAGGCGATGAACTCCTTGAGGTCCTTCGCCGGAAAATCCTTGTTGACCACCATCACCAGCGGATTGCGCGTCAGCCGCGCGATCGGCGTGAAGTCGGCAACGGGATCGAACGGCATCTTGTTGTAGAGATGGATGTTCGCCGAGTGCGTCGAGTTGGTGGCGAGATAGAGTGTGTAACCATCGCCCGCCGCGCGCGCGACTTCGGCCGCACCGATATTCGCATTGGCGCCCGGCTTGTTGTCGACGAGGATCTTCTGGCCGAGCACGGCGCCGACCTTCTCGGCGAGGACGCGCGCTTCCACGTCGGTGGCGCTGCCGGCCGGGAACGGCACCAGCAGGCGGATCATCTTGCTCGGATAGGCGTCCTGCGCCTGCGCCGGCACGAGCGTCATCACGCTCGCGGCGAATGCACCCGCGATCGCTGCACGACGTGTGAACGTCCACGCGGCCTTGTGCCCACTCATGTCTCTACTCCCAACCCGCTGCTTTTCTTCGACTTGATCAAATTCCAGAACGTTCTATTTGACAGAACGCTTGTTCTATTATGTGAACATATGTTTGATTGCCGCGCAAGCGAGGCGGAGTCAACCGCTTCCAACGACCAAGAAAGTGGACTTGCGAATGGCCTATCCAGAGATCGAGCTTTACGTAGACGGCGCGTGGCGCCGGAAATCCGGTGCACCGATCATCAATCCAGCGGATGAAAGCGTGATCGGCACCGTGCCGCATGCCACCCGCGCCGATCTCGACGATGCGCTGGACGCGGCGCAACGCGGCTTCCAGGTCTGGCGCAAGACGGCGCCCAATGTGCGCGCGCAGATCATCCTCAAGGCTGCCGCGCTGATCCGTTCGCGCGTGGACGAGATGGCCGTCGCCATGACACTCGAACAGGGCAAGCCGCTGGAGCAGGCGAAGCTCGAAATCCTGCGCGGCGCCGAGATCATCGAATGGGATGCCACCGAAGGCATGCGCATGTATGGCCGCGTGATCCCCGCCGGGCCGGGCTTGCAGCACACGGTGTATCGCCAGCCGATCGGCCCGGTGGCGGCCTTCTCGCCATGGAATTTCCCGATGAGCTCCCCCGGCCGCAAGGTGGCGGGCGCGCTGTCGTCGGGCTGCTCGATCATCCTGAAGGCCTCGGAAGAAACGCCGGCCGGCGCGCTGCAGCTGGTGCGCGCGTTTCATGATGCTGGCTTACCGAAGGGCGTTCTCAATCTGGTGTTCGGCGATCCCGCCGAAATTTCCAGCTACCTCGTGCCACATGATGCGATCCGCCTGATCACCTTCACCGGCTCGGTGCCGGTGGGCAAACATCTCGCCGCGATGGCCGGCCAAGCGATGAAGCCTGCCATCATGGAGCTGGGCGGCCATGGCCCAGTGATCGTGTGCGATGACGTCGATCCCATCGCCACCGCCAAGGCGTCGGTCGCCACCAA
>CALRZK010000347.1:0-4751 GCA_943372615.1 Bradyrhizobium ivorense
TGAAAGCGCGGACAGCGGCGATGTAATCGGTCGGTTGCGACATGGTTGCCAGTGTCAATCAAATGATTGACTTTGGCAAGTATGTTGGCGCGGCCGTAGGATGGGTTGAGCGCAGGCGCGCGTCGCCGGAGCGAAAACCCATCGGCGGAGCTTGCGGCAAGGAAAGGTGGTGGGTTTTCGCTGCGCTCAACCCACCCTACGGTCAGGCCACCATCCTGATCCGGCTGCGCAGCATGGCGCGTTCGGCACGGCCGAGCCGGCGGATCAGCCGGGCTTCGGCGCTTTTCGCATCGGCATAGCCGCCGAGGCGCTCATAGTGATCGCGCGCGATCAACAGGCCCTGATCGGCCCTGGGGCCCGTGACCTTGCGGAGCAAATGCTTCACCCCGTCGCTAAAACCCGTGTCGTCATAGGGTGAGCGGGCATAGCGAAAAATGCCGGCGCGCGGGCGATCGCTGGCGCCCATCCTCTGGATGAATTGCTGGGTTTCTTCAATCCATCCCGCATCGAGCACGGCGCCGGCATGGAGAAACATCAGCCAGGGCGATCGTGCAGCCTTGGCGCCGACGGCCATCGCTGCGGCGCGTGAGCCGGTGGAGGTGAGATAGCCGCAGCCGGCGACGTCGGCAACGTGCTCGATCACATCGGTGCCGGCGCGGTCCACCAGCAGCACTTCACGGATCACGCCCGCGGCTGCGCCCGGCACCAGCGCCGCCAGAGTGGCGACGGCGGGTTGTTCAACACCATTGGTGGGAATGATCACGCTGAGCATGGATGTGGATAATACCTCAAAACCCGTGCAGCTGCGTTATCATGTCGTCATATTGAATACAGCCGCCAATGCTAGTCATGGCTAAGACGGCGCATGTGGGAAAACTGACCGGCTGCGTCTTTGTTCTTGATATGTTCCTTGAAGCTGCTAGCGTGGCCTCATGAATCAGAACGCTGCAGCCCTCCAGATGCCGACTGCTCCCGCGCCGTCCGAAATCGCGGGAATGCCGTCGCCGTTGTCTTCCCCTTTTCCTGCGATCGAGGTTGCGATCGACCGCCAGCGGCGGCGCGGTCGCGGTGCCCAGTCCAATGACAGCGGCCGTTACGAGAAGGAGGCGCGCACTGCCTTCGACGATGGTTGGCAGAGCCTCGACGACCTGCCGCCGTTCAAGACGACCGTGGCGACGGACACGGCGCGAAAAGTCATCACGCGCAATGAATCGCCGGATATCGGCTTCGACCGTTCGATCAATCCCTATCGTGGCTGCGAGCATGGCTGCGTCTACTGCTTCGCGCGGCCGACGCATGCCTATCTCGGCCTTTCGCCGGGGCTGGATTTCGAATCCAAACTGTTCGTGAAGCCGGATGCGCCGGCGCTGCTCGAGAAGGAGCTGTCGGCCGCGGAATACGAGCCGAAGATGATTGCGATCGGCACCAACACCGATCCCTATCAGCCGATCGAGCGCGAACGCCAGATCATGCGCGGCATTCTCGAAGTGCTGGAGAAGACCGGGCATCCCGTCGGCATCGTCACCAAATCGGCGCTCGTGGTGCGCGATATCGATATTCTGGCGCGGATGGCGAAGCGCAATCTTGCCAAAGTGGCGCTGTCGGTGACATCGCTCGATCCGAAATTGGCGCGGACCATGGAGCCGCGCGCCTCGACGCCGCCGAAGCGGCTGGAAGCGCTGCGGCAGCTCACCGAGGCCGGCATCCCGACCACGGTGATGGTGGCGCCGGTGATTCCGGCGCTGAACGACAGCGAGATCGAACGCATCCTCGATGCCGCCGCCCATGCGGGCGTGAAGGAAGCGAGCTATGTGCTGCTGCGCCTGCCGCTGGAGGTGCGCGATCTCTTCCGTGAGTGGCTGATGGCCAATTATCCGGATCGCTATCGCCATGTCTTCACGCTGATCCGTGAGATGCGCGATGGTCGCGATTACGATTCGCAGTGGGGCACGCGCATGAAGGGCACCGGGCCGATGGCGTGGATGATCGGCCGCAGGTTCGAGGTCGCCTGTGCCAAGCTCGGCCTCAACAAGAAGCGATCGAAACTCACGCTCGATCATTTCGCGAAGCCCGCGGGCGCCGGCCAGCAACTGAATTTGTTCTAACTCACCGTCATTGCGAGGAGCGAAGCGACGAAGCGATCCAGGAAGCCGAGTGAAGAAAGAACTGGATTGCTTCGTCGCAAGGGCTCCTCGCAATGACGACGTGTTTTGAAGTTTACTCCTGAAGGTCTCGCAATCTTGGGAGCAACTCGGGGGAGGGGCGCCAGCCGGAAACCAGAGCCGGCCGGCGACCCCTTCTCCGCTTTTTGCGTCGCGTGATCTGGAGGACTGCAAATGACGAACGACAATCGCCCGAAATTGGTGCCGCGCCTGACCGCGGTGACCCTCGGCGTCCATGACATCCGCCGCAGCATCGCCTTTTACGAGGCGCTCGGTTTCACGCGCAAGGCGAAGGAAACCGGAGAGGCCATCGCCTTCTACGACACCGGCGCCAGCCTGCTGGCGCTGTTTCCGTGGGATCGACTCGCCGACGATGCCAAGCTGCCCGACCAGCCACGACCACAGGCGTTTCGCGGCACGACCATGGGCTGGAACTGCCGTTCGCCGGAGGAAGTGGATGCGGTGCTGGAATTCGCGGTCTCCTGCGGCGCGACGCTGATCAAGCCTGCGCATAAGACCAACTACGGCGGTTATTCCGGTTACTTTGCCGATCCCGACGGCCATGCTTGGGATGTCGTCGTGGCGCCGGGCATCGAGGTCGGTGACGACCGCCGGGTGCATCTGGCCGACTAGCCGCTCGGGATAACGGGCATGGTGTCGGGTTCCCGGTTGCGCCCTTGGGACGAGATGCGCACGATCCGCCCATGATTCGGGATACCAAGACCAAACCGGCCAAAGCGTCGCCAAAGGCGGCGGTCGCCAAGCCGCGCAAGGCGATTGTCGTCGGGCCACCCAGCTTCAAGCGCGAGCGCGTGCTGCTGAAGCAGGGCATCTGGCCGGTGGCGGGCTGCGACGAGGCCGGCCGTGGGCCGCTGGCCGGACCGGTGGTGGCTGCCGCCGTGATCCTGGATCCCAAGCGCATTCCCAAGGGTCTCGACGATTCCAAGAAGCTGACCGAGGCCAGGCGCGACGCGTTGTTTGAGGAAATCTGCGCGACGTCGTCTTTCGCCGTCGCCTATGCCTCGCCGGCGCGGATCGACCGCGACAATATTTTGCGCGCCTCGCTATGGGCGCTGGCCCGCGCCGTCGCCTCGCTTCCGGAAGCGCCGAAGCATGTGTTTGTCGACGGACGCGACAAGATCGACACCGATGCGGCTTGCGAGGCCGTGATATCAGGCGATGCGCTGGTGCTGTCCATTGCTGCCGCTTCGGTCATCGCAAAAGTCTCGCGCGACCGGCTGATGTGCCGGTTGGCCGAGCAATGCCCCGGTTATGGCTTCGAGGTCCACAAGGGCTATGGCGTGCCCCAACATCTCAAGGCGCTGAACGAGCTTGGCCCCAGCATCCACCACCGCAGCCTGTTCGCCCCGGTGGTGGCTGCGCGCCTCCGCCGCGAAACGATCGTGGTCGAGACCGAGATCGTCACGGTGCAGGCAACCCTAGACCTCTCGGCCTGACCGGCCGCGGTTGCCTCCCGGGGCGGCGCGCCGTATCACCTGTGGGCTTCCATCAATCGCGGGCCGGTCCGGACGTTCATGCGCTTCACTTCCCTGATCGTCGAACTGATCCGCGCCCGGCCGCGGCTGGTGTTCTGGATCGTGGTGCTGTGCCAGGCGCTGCTCTGGCTGGTCGTGCCGCTGCTGCTTTATCGCGGCCCGCCCGGCGATCTCGCCACCGTGCTGGCCTATGGAAGGGAATATCAGGTCGGCACCGAATTCGGCCCGCCACTGGCCTATTGGTTCGCGGATATCGCCTTCCGCGCCGCCGGCAATCACATTTTTGGCGTCTATCTGCTGGCGCAGGTCTGCGCCGTTCTGATGTTTCGTGCCGTCTATCAGCTCGGCCGTCATATCGTCGGTGGCCCGCAGGCGGTGATCGCCGTGCTGCTGACCATGACAGTCACGGCCTTCTCGACGCCCGGCATCGAATTCGGTCCGCTGGTGCTGGCGCGTCCGCTATGGGCAATGTTCCTGCTGCATGCCTGGCTGGCGATCGGGCAGGGCCGCCGGAGTGCCTGGTTCGCACTGTCCATCGAAGCGGGCTTGCTGTTGCTGGTCACGCCGCAGGCCATATGGCTGCTGCCATTGCCACTTCTGTTCGGCCTCGCCACCACGCGCGGCCGGCGCCATCTTGCTTCGCTCGATCCGTTCTTCGCATCGATCGTCATCGCCGTGCTGGCGCTGCCTTACGCTGTCTGGGTGATCCGCTCCGGGTTTAGCGTGCTGCCACCGCCGCCGGTGCTCACCGACATCGTCGGCAAGGCGGAGCAATGGGGCATTCTGATCGCGTGGCTTGTGGCTGCCACGGCCGGCGTGTTCGTGCTGACCGCCATGAATTGGCGCCGCCTCGTGCCTGAAGGCGAGGACGCCCCGGTGATCTTCCGTCCGCCGGTCGATGCAACCGCTCGCGCCTATGTGTATTTCTTCGCGCTCGCGCCGGCGCTGTTCGGAAGCCTGTTCGCCGCGCTCTACGGCCGCGAGAACGTCCTGGGCGGCTCCGGGATCGCGCTGGTGATGTCCGGTCTCGCCGTCGTCGTTGCGTCCGGCAACCTGATCGCGCTGCGTCGCCAGCGCGTGCTGCGAAAAGTCT
>CALRZK010000348.1:0-4751 GCA_943372615.1 Bradyrhizobium ivorense
GGCGCATTCCAGCCGGGGGCGAGGGATTCACCACGCACGATGGCCACCATATTGATCCGCTGGCCTGACGACATCGGATAGACGACCAGATGCGCGCGGGGGCCCATCCAGAGCTGCACGCCGGAGGGACGTCTCTCTTTCGGCAGAGCGGCGGCGTCGCAGGTGCCGCGCCAGGCGATCAGGCCTGAAAATTGCGGCTGCAGGTCCGGGAAGAATTGGCGCCGTACCGCCGACCAGGCGCCATCGGCGCCGATCAACGCGCCCGCCTCGAGATCGCCGAAACGGATGTCGTCGGCCGCGGTCTCAATGGTCTCCACCGGCGCCCCGAGGCGGAGCTCGATCTCCGGCCGGCTGCGGACCTCGGCCAGCAAAGCGGCCTGCAGATCGGCGCGATGAGCCAGCCAGTAGGGGGCGTCGGGCCGCGCGTTGGCGGTGAGGGATAGCCGCGTGACCTCGCCGCCGCTGCGGGCCGTCATGATCGTCACAGTGCGCGGGTTGACCGCATGTGTACCGAGGCGCTCGGCAATGCCATGGGCGAGCAGGATGCGGCTGGCATTGGGCGACAGCTGGAGCCCGGCGCCGACTTCTTCCAGCCGCTCGGCCTTCTCAAGGACGGTGACGCGAAATCCCTTGGCGGCCAAGGTCAGTGCGGCCGTCAGCCCGCCGATACCGGCTCCGGCGATGGCGATCGTCCGTGACGGCGTCACAATGGGAAAATCAGGCCGCCTTGTCCTTCACCACGCATTCCGGCGGGCGAGCTTCACCAGCGTGCAGATCGGGAGCGTAGCGATACAGGGTCGAGCAATAGGGGCAGATGATCTCGTTGTCGTCGCCGAGGTCGAGAAACACATGCGGATGGTCGAACGGCGGGTTGGCGCCCACGCACATGAACTCCTTCGAGCCGATCTCGATGATCGGAACGCCGGCGTCATTGTGAAAGTGCGGAACCACGTGGTCGGACATCGTATCTACCTTTGCTTGCAACAGTCGCGCGCTCTTAGCGTCCACGGCCGTTCAGTGCGGCGCACCATACCGGCCCCGGATGCTGATTCCTAGACTGCGGAACTGGCATTCAGTCCTGCAAATTCGACACAGTTTAGGCGCCTCACACTAGCCCTTCTTTCGTCGGGGCGGTTGTGTCCGAACCGTGACGCACCATGTGAACAGTGGTGCAAGGATAAGGATCTGCATGCGGTTTCGGCTCGATACAGCTCTGACGGGGATTGCGGTCTGCGCGACCGTAGGCCTGTTGCTGTGGCCGCATGCGCGCGACGCTGGGGCCGTGCTGCTGGCACAGGACGATCCGGTGGCGCTGGCTGATGCGCAGGTCGCGGCCGCGCTGCGTCGGGACCCTGATATGCTCGCGAAGCAGGCCGAAGACGCGCTCGCAGCCAAGGATGCCGATCTGGCCAAAAGCTTTGTCGATCTCGCCGAAGCGCGCAACGTCAAGCTGCCAGATGATCTGACGCAGCGGGTGAATGAGGCTGTGGCCGCCGATGCCTCTGCGGCCAATTTCGCCAAGCGCTTTGCCACGGGTTTCGTCACTGGCAATGCCGATGATCTCGGCAGCCTGTCGGGCACGGTGGCCGGCGATCTGTTCGTGTTCGGTGATATCCGTGACGCTGTTCGCGAGGGCAAGCATCTGGTGATGGGTGAGGAGACCGATCACCTGATTCTCGGCCTCGCAGCGGCCGGGCTCGCGGTCACTGCGGCCACTTATGCCAGCGCCGGTGGTGTGGCCCCCGTGCGGGCTGGACTGACCCTGGTGAAAGACGCGCGAAAAGTCGGTCGGATCGGCGAGGGGCTCACCACATGGGCGGCGCGCTCGGCGCGCGGCATGGTGGATGGGCCCGCGCTCAAGGAAGCCATGACGAATGCCTCGGTGTTTCGGCCGAGCCAGACTGTGGCGGCCATGAAGACCGCATTCCGCGCCGAGAAGGCCGGCGACATCGTGCGCTTCGCCAAGGATGTCGGTCGTGTCGGCGAAAAGGCCGGTACACGCGGCGCACTCGATACGCTCCGCATCGCGCAGGGGCCGAAGGATGTGGCGCGTGCATCGAAGCTGGCCGCCGCCAAAGGCGGGCAGACCCGCGCGATCATCAAATTGTTCGGTCGCGGCGCCGTCGTTCTCGCCGCCGGTGCCTTCCAGCTCGGCCTGTGGCTGTTCTGGGCGCTGTGGATGTTGATCGGCGTCGTCATCTCCATCAAGGCGACCACCGAGCGCATTACTTGGTCCTATCTGCAGCGATCCAAGGCACGCCGCATCAAGCGCGAGCTTGCAGCGCGCCAGGACGTATTACTCCAGAACATGGCGGCAAAGCAGACTTCGCCACCTCCCGCACTGGCGCAGGCTGCCTAGCAAGGCTAAATTCGCCGCTTCCCACCCATATCGCATGTCTCAATTACAACGGAATCCTGGATGCCGAGCTTTCACAACGGCGCAGTCGAAATTTCTTATCTCGATGAAGGCGAGGGCGAACCGATCGTGCTCGTGCACGGCTTCGCATCGAGCAAGAACGTCAACTGGGTCTATCCAACCTGGGTGTCTGAGCTGAAGAAGCATAATCGCCGTGTGATCGCGCTCGACAATCGCGGTCATGGCGATTCCACAAAGCTTTATGATTCCGAACAATACGGCATCGGCACCATGGCTGCCGATGTGCGCGCGCTGCTCAAGCATCTGAACATCGCGCGCACCGACATGATGGGTTATTCCATGGGCGGGCGTATCACCGCCTATATCGCCTATAGCAATCCGGAATTGCTGCGCTGTGCGATCCTTGGCGGCATCGGCATCGGCCTCATCAAGGGCGGTGGTCCCGGCGAGAATGTCGCCGCCGCGCTCGAAGCGAATTCGCTCGACGACGTCACCGATCCCATGGGCCGCACTTTTCGCGCGTTCGCCGATCAGACACGTTCGGATCGCCGTGCGCTCGCGGCCTGTCTGCGCGGTTCGCGCCGCCTGATGACGAATGAGGAAGCCGCATCAATCAAGGTGCCGGTGTTGATTGCAGTCGGGACCACGGACGATGTCGCCGGTTCCGCGCATGATCTTGAAAAGGTAATTCCAGGTTCCGAAGTGCTCGACATCCCCAATCGCGACCACATGCGCGCGGTAGGCGACCGCGTTTACAAGGAAGGCGTGCTCGACTTCTTGTCGCGCCAAAGCTGATCACGTGATCGCGTGCGGTGATACCAGGGCCTTGTTTCCACCGCATCAGCGCCCACTTCTTCCGCACGCCCGCTTCTTGGGCGTGTCGGCCCTGCTTTGGGAACGCTCGCTAATTCAAGGTGTTAGCATGCCGTTACCGGGTAAGCCGGCATTCACGATGGCATCAGGCCCGCTGCGACAGTGACGGGTGGCATGCTATAGTCATTGCCCAATTGATGAATTTTGCGAGTCCGCCATGGCCGTGCAGAGCACCAATCCTACCACTGCGAAACTCGCAACCCTGGACCCGATCTGGGACCGTATTCGCAGCGAGGCCGAGGACATCGTTCATCGCGAGCCTGAACTGGCGTCCTTCATCTATTCGACGGTGCTGCATCACAATCGCCTTGAAGACTCGGTGGTGCATCGTGTCGCCGAACGTCTCGATCATGCGGCGCTGTCGGGCGATCTGATCCGCCAGACCTATAACGAAGCGCTGCGCGATGATCCCGATATCGGCAACGCCTTTCGCGCCGATCTTGTTGCCGTGTACGACCGCGATCCCGCCACCACGCGCTTCATCGATCCATTGCTTTACTTCAAAGGCTTCCACGCCATCCAGGCGCATCGCCTTGCGCACTGGCTCTACAACAAGGGCCGCAAGGACTTTGCGTGGTACATGCAAAGCCGTGCATCCGGTGCATTCCAGACCGATATCAATCCGGCCGCCAAGATCGGTCGCGGCATCTTCCTCGATCATGCAACCGGCTTTGTTGTCGGTGAAACGGCTGTCGTTGAGGATGATGTCTCGATCCTGCACGGCGTGACGCTCGGCGGCACAGGCAAGGAAAACGAAGATCGCCATCCGAAGATCCGTCGCGGCGTGCTGATCGGTGCAGGCGCCAAGATTCTCGGCAATATCGAAGTCGGACATTGCGCGCGTATCGCGGCGGGCTCAGTCGTTGTGAAGCCGGTGCCGCATAATGTCACCGTGGCGGGCGTGCCGGCGAAGATCGTGGGTGAGGCAGGCTGTTCGGAGCCATCGCGCACCATGAATCAGATGCTCAACGCGCTCGGTTTGTAAGAGGCGCGCGAATACGCTCCTTACGTCATCCCCGCGAAAGCGGGGATCCAGTATACGGCAACCGACCGGTTCAATTCTCGCAACTTTTGTCGCTGGATCACCCGCTCCAAGCGCGCAATTGCGCGCCAGGGCGGGTGATGACAATTCAGTTTGTTGCACAAGATTTTATGCCACGGTGGATGACGTGAATTTTCGACAAACGGCCTAGCCGTGCGCGTCATCTCGGATTAAACGTGTCCCATCAGCCCATCCCACATGACCTGCATTGGAGACGCCTGTGGACGTTCAGGAAGTCAGAAAACTCGACGCCTATCTCAAGCGCGTATTCGGCAATCAGAAGATCCGCGTCGTGCCGCGCCCGAAGAAGGATGACTCGGCCGAGGTTTACATCGGCGAGGAATTCGTTGGCGTGTTGTTCGTCGATGACGAAGACGATGATCGCTCCTTCCAGTTTCAAATGGCGATCCTGGAAGAAGATCTCGCCGATAGCGAGTAGCGCGAACGACTGCCCGCACG
>CALRZK010000349.1:0-4748 GCA_943372615.1 Bradyrhizobium ivorense
GCTCGAAAGCCTGACACTGACGGCGCGCAATTCGATCAACGTCTTCGGCTCGGTGGATCTGTCTACCATCGATCCGGCCACCGGCCGGTCGAGCCTCGCGCAACTCGTGCTCAACAGTCCCGCCATCTACGGCTATGGTTCGAGCAGCGACAGAGCGAGCCTGACCACCGGGAAACTGGTTTGGTCCGGGATCTGGAACGGCAACGCGACCGTTCCGTATGGGGCCGGCGCTAATCTTCCACCCGGCGCGGTCATTCCCGGCGGACCAGGCACCGGCAGTGGAGCCTTGAGCTTCATCGCTGATGAGATCGAACTCGGCTATGCCGACCGGATGCGGCCGGACAATCAGACGACACTCGAACGCCTGATGCTTGGCTTCGGCACGGTGAGCATGACCGCGTCGCAACGCATTGCCGGCAACAACAAAGGCGGGCTGGCGGTTTATCAATCAGGACCGAGTCCGGATGCGAATTACGATCCCGAGACCTATTTAGGCACTGGTGGTACCCTCAACCTGACCACGCCGTTGCTCACCGGTGCGGCCGGCTCGACCCTGTCGATCGTCGCGGGCGGTGCGCTGAATGTGCTGACGCCGGCTGGCGTCGATCTCGCGGCCAGCAAGGCCGACGCGCTTGGCGCCACGCTGAATCTTAGGGGCGATACGATCAGCATTGCTTCGGCGGTGATGCTTCCGAGCGGGCGGCTGAGCCTGAATGCCAAGAATGATATCCTGCTCGCCAATGGCGCGCGCATCGACATGTCGGGCCGGGCGGTCATGATGTTCGACGTCCCCCAATATAGCTGGGGCGGCTCCGTCGCCATCGAGAGCACCGATGGCGATGTGACGCAGTCGGCTGGCTCGATCATCGATATCTCTGCTGAAAACAACGCCGCTGGGGCGCTGTCGGTGACAGCGCTCAAGGGCGATGTCGCGCTTGCGGGCGCGATCCGCGGCACCGCGAGCGGCAGCACCAATGCCGGCGGCGGCGCCATGCTGCCCTGGTTATCGGGCGGCGTCACCATTCGCGGCCGCACCATCGCCGATTTCGGCGGGCTCAATGCGCGCCTCACCGCAGGCGGGATCTTCGGCGAGCGTTCGTTCCAGACCAAGCAGGGCGATCTCGTCATGGGCGACGAAGTCCGCGCCAATCTCATCACAATCTCGGTGGATGGCGGCAGCCTCACCGTCAATGGCCGGATCGATGCCAGCGGCGAGCGGGTCGGCACCATTCGCCTCGCGGCGCGTGATGGGCTGACGCTTGGTGCGGGTTCGGCGCTCGATGCGCATGGCACGGTGCTGCGCGTCGATAGCGACGGCGATGTCATCGACTCGCCGAACCGCGCCATTGTCGAACTCACCAGCAAGGCCGGTCGCGTGACGCTGCAGTCGGGCGCGGTCGTCGATCTACGTGCGGCCGACGCTGCACCGCGCGGCAGCTTCACCATCAATGCGCCGCGCCTGACAGAGACCGGCGGCGACATCGCGATCGATGCTGGCGGCAATTACGAAATTCGGGCCGCGCGCAGCATCGTGGTGAATGGCTTCTGGACCTATTCGCCCACGGATGCCAACGGCACCATCGCGCAGGATAATGGCGGGATCGATTCGATCGGCGCCGATGGGGCAGTGGGGCTTAAACAGGTGCACGAGCGCAGCAAGGCGTTCATGCAGGCAGCGCTGGCGAATGGCGGTCTGCTGGGACGCCTCAATGGTCTGAGCCGCTATAGCGACGCCTTCCATCTGCGTCCCGGCGTGGAGATCGCGCCCGCAACCGAAAACGGCAAACTCACCGTCAAGAACGATATCGATCTGTCGGGCTATCGCTATGACAGCGTCAATCCGCACGCGCAGAAGACCGGGATCTACGGCTCGGGTGAGCCGGGCGCGCTTGTGATCCGCGCGGGTGGCGATCTCGCCGTTCAAGGTTCGATCAATGACGGCTTCGCGCCGCCGCCCGTCACGCCTGATGACAACGGCTGGATCGTCTCGACCAATGTGCGTCCGGGCGATCCGTTGCCGTCGGCCATTCGCGGCTCTTCAGAGATTCGTACCGTCGAAATCGACTACATCGTGCCGGAGGGCGGCGCGATCGCTGATCCCGACTTCAATAATTTCTGGGATCCTGGCATGCTCGTGCCCGCTGGCACGGTCGTGGGCTTTGTCACGCTTCCCGCGGGAGCGATCAGCCCCTTTACGATATCGTCGTCCGGACCGCGACCCGAACCGGGCAAGCTCTGGGCCGTGGCGCCGATGCTCGCCGCCGGATCGCAGTCCTGGGACATCCGGCTCGGCTCGGGGGCGGATCTCACGGCCGCGAGCCAGCAAGCTCTGCGCTCTACCGCGGCGCTCAACGGCGCCGGCAATCTGGTCCTGTCGGATAGACACATTATGGTCGGAACGCAGAAAGAAGTCTTCAGCGTTATCCGTACAGGCACGGGCGATCTCGACCTGTTCGCCGGCGGCAAATTCGACCAGCAGACGCTGTATGGGATCTACACCTCAGGCACCCAGTCGGCCGCGATCCTCGATGGTAACGGCAACAATCCCTACAACTTGCCGCGCGGCCTGACGGACGGCAATGTGCTCGGCATCAACTATGCGCAATATGATGCGGCGGTCGCTGGCAGCCAGTATCAGGCCTGGTATCCCGAGCACGGCGGCAATGTCACGATCAAGGTCGGCGGCGACATGACCGGCACCATCGTCGGCTCCGGGACTACCATGCAGCGCGCCACGGGGTCGTCCTATGTCGGCAACTGGCTGTGGACCCAGGGCGGCGCCGAGCAGGGGCTCAAGACTGCGTGGTGGATCAATTTCGGGGCCTATAGCATCGACTCCTCGACCTCCACCCGGCCTCTGCTCGTGGCGGGCTTCAGCGGCATCGGCGCACTCGGCGGCGGCAATGTTGCGATCAGTGTCGGCGGCGACGCTGGTGTCATCGAGAGCCGTGGCGAGCAGAGCGCACCGCGGTCGCAAGGCCTCAACATCGCCATCGGCAGCACCGGGCGGCGGCTCGACGACGGCACGGTGGTCAAGACCGGCGGCGGCGATCTGGTACTCGACATCGCAGGCGCGATGAACCCGCTGCATCCGCGCCTGAATCAGAGCTCGATGGACGGTAACAACGCACAGAGCGTCACGTCGATGTCCAACGATCTCAACGGCGTCGTCGCCAATCTGCGAGGCCTCACCGATATCGGCGCTGGCTCCATCGGCCGCATCGATCTGGCCTATGGCAGCGTCCGCTCCGGCGATCCGCGCGCGCCTGAACTGTTCACCGCCAATCTCGGCCTGTCCTCGGGCGGCTTCACCATGCTGTCCGGCGACTCGATCGCGACCGTGGCGGCGCGCGGCGACCTCGTCATCGGACACGCGGTCGATCCGGGCGCGCTCACCAACCGCATGAACACCAGTCCCTATACCAGCGGTGGCCAGAGTTTTGATGGGGGTGGGCGCAGCATCTTCTCGCTGTATACCAACAAAACCGCCTTGTCGGCCTTCTCGGCAGGCGGCAACCTCACGCCGTTCAAGCAATCGACCACCGGCGGTCTCACGCTGAGCGGGCCTCAGAACTACGGGACTTACACCTATGCCTTCCCGAATCTCGGCTTCTCCGCGATGTCGGGCAGCATCTATATCGACGGCAGCACGACGCTGTATCCGACCTTGCGCGGAGGCCTCGATCTGTTGGCAGCGCAATCGATCTACGGTGCGGGCGGCAGCATCCATATCAGCGGCGGCGATGCCGCCGGCATGGTCGGCTCCATCGCACGGCCGCGTTTCTCCACCACGACGGGCTACGCCGATGAGACCGCCTTCAAATCGGCGAGCGTCAATCTGCATGCTGGCGATCCGCTGCCGATCCGCTTCTATGCGGTGGGCGGCGATATCGTGGACTTGCGCAGTGGCGAGCAGACGGTCTTCACGCCGAGCGGCAGCGCACCGATGACCATCACCATCGCCGCCAAGCCGGTCTGGATGCGGGCCGGGCGCGATCTCGTGAAGGTCTCGGGCCTCGCCCTGAACAACGACATCGACGATATCTCGATCCTGTGGGCCGGGCGCGATGTGCTCTATCCCAACATGCAGGTGGCAGGCCCGGGCTTGCTCGATGTCGGCGCCGGCCGCAATGTGTATCTGGCCGATCAGGGCCAGATCGTCAGCCTCGGCGCCGTCGTGACGGGTGATACGCGGCCGGGCGCGTCTATCCTGATGCAGGCGGGCATGGGCGCAGTTGCGCCCGACTACACCGCGCTCGCCGTGCGCTATCTTGACCCGGCCAATCTTGCGGTCGCCGGGACGCCTTTGGCCGATCAGCCCGGCAAGGTAGCCAAAACCTATGAGAAGGAACTGGCCGACTGGCTGCAGCAGCGCTTCGGCTTCACTGGGACGACGAACCAGGCGCGCGCCTATTTCTACGCGCTCGATGCTGATCAACGTGGCATCTTCCTCCGCCAGGTCTATTTCGCCGAACTGACTGCAGGCGGGCGCGAATATAACGACGCGGCCAGCCCGCGCTATCGCAACTATCTGCGCGGGCGCGATGTGATTGCCGTCCTGTTCCCGGACAGGGATGCGAACGGCAATACGATCCAGCGCAGCGGCGACATCACGCTGTTCAGCACGGCGTCCTACAGCAACGCCAATCCGCCGGTGCGCACCACGCGCGACGGTTCGGTGCGCACGCTATTCGGCGGCGGCATCCAGATGCTCGCGCCGGGTGGCCGTGTCGTGGTCGGTGTCGAGG
>CALRZK010000350.1:0-4746 GCA_943372615.1 Bradyrhizobium ivorense
AAGCGCTGGCGCGAACACAAGTCGAAGCGGAAGCAAGCCGAACTGCTCGGCAAGCACATGATCCCGGTGGTGCTCGGACCAGACCAGAAACATTATGTGGTCGATCACCATCATCTCGCGCGTGCGCTGCATGATGAAGGCGTGAAGGACGTGCTGGTCACTGTGATTGCTGATCTGACGATGGTGGACAAGGACGCCTTCTGGAGCGTGCTGGATCATCGCCGCTGGGCCTATCCTTATGACGGCAAGGGCGAGCGCCGTCACTTTCGGGACATCCCGAAATCGATCACGGGATTGAAGGACGATCCATATCGCAGCCTTGCCGGCGAAATCCGCCGTGCCGGCGGCTACGCCAAGGACATCACGCCGTTCAGCGAGTTTCTGTGGGCGGACCTGTTTAGACGCCGTGTCGTGCGCAAGACGATCGAGGATGATTTCGCCAGTGCTGTCGAGAGAGCGCTGGCCATCGCCAAGAGCAAGGATGCGATCTATTTGCCGGGCTGGTGTGGACCTGCATCGGACGGCTGAGCCGCATCCATCGGCTCCGAGGTCGGGTCGCCTTTGCCGCCGAAAGCGCGATGCAGCAGGCGCTCGACCTTGCCGCCGAACAGCAGCACCGCAAAAGTGATCGCAAGCGACACAGTGACCAGCCGCCAATGTCCGGCGCCGCACATGATGCCGATACAGGCGGTGAGCCAGACGCAAGCCGCGCTGGTAAGGCCTCGAATGCGAAAGTGCTTTTCGGCGTGAAAGATCACACCGGCGCCGAGAAAACCGATGCCGGTGACAATGCCCTGCACGATGCGGCTGCCCGCATCGGTGAAGCCTCCCTGGTGCAAAGGGTCGGCAAGGGTGGTCAGCATCGCGGTAGCGAGGCTGACCAAACCGAGGGTGCGCACGCCGACCGGTTTGCCATGGAGGTCACGATTGAGCCCAACGGCGCCGCCGGCAAGGGCGGCGATGCCAAGGCGCAGGATAATCTCAGACCAGTCGAGCACGATCGCGTCCTTCTTCTGCCGTCACTTCGGCAGGCGTCCCATCATGTAGAACTCGTCATTCGGCTTCATGCCGGTGACATTCGCCATCCTGTTCGATAGCGCGAAGAAAGCCGAGACGGCGGTGATGTCCCAGATATCGTCGTCGGTCCAGCCGTGGCTTGCGACGTCGGCGAAATCCGCTTCCGAGACAGTCTCCGCCGATCGGCTGACCTTCATGGCGAAATCGAGCATCGCGCGCTGCTTCGGCGTAATGTCGGCCTTGCGGTAGTTCACAGCGATCTGATCGGCAATCGTCGGGTTCTTGGCGCGGATACGCAGGATCGCCCCATGCGCAATGACGCAGTAATGGCACTGGTTCGCGGCCGAGGTGGCGACGACGATCATTTCACGCTCGGCTTTGGTGAGGCCCGAGTCCTTCTCCATCAGCGCGTCGTGATAGGCGAAAAACGCGCGAAACTCGTCGGGGCGCGATGCCAGCCCCAGAAACACGTTCGGCACGAAACCGGATTTCTCCTGCACGGCGAGAATGCGTGTGCGGATGTCATCGGGCAGACTGTCGATGGCGGGGGCTGGGAAACGTGTCTTGGCTGCGGTCATCGGAGCGTCCCTTGAAGCGTGTTGTTTCCGGGGATGATAGGCGATGGCGCCGTCTGCGCAAGACACGCAGTCGCGTAGCCCGGATGGAGCGAAGCGCAATCCGGGAATCAGAGCATCGGCAATTCGCTGGTCCCCGGATTGCGTTGCGCTCCATCCGGGCTACAAGATCGTCTTAGCGCAACGGCTTCTTCAGCAGCGAGAAGCGATCGGGATCAAGGCCGAGCGAGGGCTGCAGCATCGGTGCATCCATCATGCGCGGCTGCGGCGGTGGGATAGGACGTTCCATGAAACCGGGATCGTTCGGCACATCGCGGCTCGACGTGGCGCCGCGCCAGCGTTCGAGTACGGCGCCGACAAAATTCATGTCGTGGCCGGCAGCAACCGATGGCATTGTCGAGATGGCCGATTCCGAACGCGGCAACTGATGCGGTGGCACTTCCTTGAAGCGCAGGCGCGTTGGCAGTGCGACGCCTTCGCCGAAAGCGAGAACTTCGCGGGTGCCGAGCGAGGGCACGAATGAGAGCAGGTTGGCTGCCGCGTCAGATACGGCCGAGCGCAGCAGCGCCTGGTCGCGGTCATTAGCAAGACGCATCGCGAACAACGTGTTGCATTGGGAGATGATCGTGGCGTCGAGTTCTGCCGGGCGCTGGGTCACGAGGCCGAGATAGACGCCGTATTTACGGCCTTCCTTGGCAATACGCGACACCGCCTTGCGGGTCGGGCCGAAGCCGATATTGCGGTCGGCCGCGGCATAGCGATGCGCTTCCTCGCAGACGAACAGCAGCGGCGAAGCGCCGTCGCTCCACAGGCCGAAATCGAACGCCATGCGGCACAGCACCGAGACCACTGAGTCCACCACTTCCGCCGGAAATCCGGCAAGCTGCATGATGGTCATCGGCTTGCCATTGGCGGGCAGGCGGAACAGATGGCTGATCACTTCGGCCATGGTGTCGCCGCCGACATTGGCGTTGTCGAACATGAAGGCGTAGCGCGGATCGTTTTTCACGGCGTCGATGCGCGACAGCAGCTTGTGATACTGGATGCGCGAGGAGCGGTTTTCCAGCTTGCCCATGCGCTCGTCGATCAGCGAGATCATGTCGACCAGACGATAGGGCACCGGCGTGTCCACCGTGTAGCCGATGGTCTTCGGATCGATCCGTTTGAGGCCGATGCGATCGCTGTTCTGGTATTGCGTATAAACGCCTTTGGCGATCGGAATCACTTCGGCGAGAATTTCGAGTTCTTCCGGCACACCAGGACGGCCGGCGAACAGCACGTCGACGATCTCTTCGAAATTGAACAGCCAGAACGGCAGCTTCAGATTGCGCGGATTGAGGACCAGCGCCTTTTCGCCGAAGCAGCGGCCATATTCGTTATGGACGTCGAGCAGGAAGATGCGCAGGTTCGGGCGGACCAGCAGGATCTCGTTGAGCAGCAGCGACACACCCGACGATTTGCCGACACCGGTGGAGCCGAGCACGGCAAAATGCTTGCTCAACATTTCTTCGACATCGACATAGGCCGTGACGGAGCGATCCTGCTGCAGCGTGCCGACATTGATCTGGTCGGCGCCCGACGGCGCATAGACGGTGCGCAGATCCGTGTTGCTGATCAGCTCGACGGTGTCGCCGATGGTCGGATAGTCGGTCACGCCGCGCTGGAATTTCGGGCGATCGGATGTTCCGGTGATCTCGCCCAGCAGATCCACCGACGCGCTGGCGACATGGATGTCGGACGCGTGCAGGTTTTCGGAGGAAACCTCCGTGATCATGGCAATGATGGTGGAGTTGGCGCAGCGAATGCTGACGAAGCGGCCAACCGTGCCGCGCATTTCGGACGGAGCCATCGGGTTGACAGCGAGCACGCCGACGCGCGCAAGCGACCCGCGCACCGAGATGATGCGCCCGAACGACGCTGCCATGGTCAAGTTATTCATATCCAAATTCGCGTTCCGCGCCCCGATTTTAGCGGCCACTATGCAGGGAAGGGGCTGGAAAAACGGTTAAAGCGGTTAGGACGGTTTGAAGCAGGGCGTCGCACGAATATCGCCATGCAGAATGCGGAGGGCCGGAATGCCGCAAACCCGGTGATTCAATACCGGCGACTGAAGCCGTTTTTAGTTCGCCTTAACCACGGGGCTAATCGTTTGGCAGAAGGCGACCTTCAAGCAAGCGGCAGCCATCATCGGCCACGGCCGCTGCCTCCGTGGCAGGACTGTTCCACAGGGCGACGTGTCATCGTGTCGATATCGATGCGAAGCCCTTGCGTTTTGTAAGCTGGACGGGCTAGAAGGCGCTCCGTCGAGACAATGTTCTCGACCAACCGATTCCAGACTGCGGCTTCTAGCCCCTCAATCGTCTGAATCCGTTGGGGAATGGTGTAACGGTAGCACAACAGACTCTGACTCTGTTTGTCTTGGTTCGAATCCAGGTTCCCCAGCCATCTGCGCCTTTGATCAGAAGTGACTGATTTCAAAGGAGAATTCGAATGGCTAAATCGGCAATACACCCCTCCGATACACCCAGCAGCGCAGGCAATCTTGCCAGTCTTCCGAGTGAGCAGCTTGCGGACCTCGCTGCGCTACTTGGTCTCATGCAATCCGCAAGCCGGATCAGCGAGCAACTGGATGACCTCGCTAACCGAGTCGGCGGGTCCCTGGAGCGGATCGCCGCCAGCTTCAAGGTCCCGTACCATGAGGTCTACAACACCTACGTTGAGGGGCTGGAAGCCAAGCCATCGCGCCGGAAGGCCGCGCCCAAGGTGGCTGTGAAGCCTCGTAAGCCCCGAAAGACCAAGGGAACCTGATGGGTCAGCAGGGGCGGTGCCGTCACCCGGTGCCGCCTAGACCTCCCGTCACCTGAAATAACCGATGCAGGCCCTTTCGGAGCTGCACCGGCAAGTAAGGTGTTAAGCAGCGTGGTGCTTCACAAGAAAGCTCTTACGGCCACGTCCCGCTCCCTCAACGAGATATTCGACACCCATCGCGCTCAGGGCCTTCGTAAGGTCCCTCATAGGGTCGTTGAGGGCCTCTCTGAGCGCACGTAGCGCGTGAGTCTTCAAGCCCAGATCACGAGCAACCTTTGTCATCGGTGTTCGCCCAGGCAGTCGAGCTTTCATCATCGCAATTAAGGCGGCGTGTGATGATCCCTTA
>CALRZK010000351.1:0-4740 GCA_943372615.1 Bradyrhizobium ivorense
TCTGAATGAAGAACTGATAATCGGTGATGCCGACCTGCGTGCGCGCCAGCGCCGAGATGATGCCGTGGGTCACGGTCTGGCCGACGCCAAACGGATTGCCGATGGCAAGCACGACATCGCCGACCAGCAGATCATCGGAATTGGCGAAATCGAGGGTCGGGAATTTCTCCTTGGCATCCTTGATGCGCAGCACCGCAAGATCGGTGCGGCTGTCCTTCAGCACGATTTCCGCTTCGAATTCGCGCTTGTCGTGGAGCGACACTTTCACCTGATCGGCGCCTTCGATGACGTGATTGTTCGTCACCACGAGACCCGATGCATCGACCATCACGCCCGAGCCGAGCGAGCGCTGCATCTGCTCCGGCTGCATGCCCTGGCCGCCGAAGAAGCGGCGGAAGACGGGATCGTCGAGCAGCGGGTTGCGGTTCTGCACCGTCTTGGCTGCATAGACGTTGACGACCGCCGGCTGCACCCGCTGCACGATCGGCGCATAGGACAGTTTCAGCTCGGTCGGCGACGTCGGCACCTGCCGGTTCTGGGCCGAGGCTGGGCTCAGGGACAGGACAATGGCGCACAAAGCCGAAACACTCGCAGCACGGCGAAAAAATGGAATCATCGGGGCCTCTTTGGCGGGAAATCGACGGGAATATAGGCCCCTGAGCAGGGCAATAGAAGGGCAGGAACCGACCTACCGGAGCCGCCAACGCTCCTCCCCGCCGATATCTGTGGAACCGGCCATCTTGCAATTCGCATCTCGCCGCGACAGCTAGAGCAGGCGTTATGCCAATCCCAAGGAGAGCCCATTGATGAAGGCCGTCGGCTACACCCAATCCCTCCCCATCACCGATGAAAAGGCCCTGTTCGACTTCGAGGCCGACAAGCCCGGGCCGAAAGGCCGCGACATCCGCGTGGCGGTGAAGGCGATCTCGGTCAATCCGGTGGATTTCAAGGTCCGCAAGCGGGCGGAGCCGAAGGCCGGCGAGACCAAAATCCTTGGCTATGACGCCGCTGGCGTGGTGGATGCCATCGGTCCCGATGTCACCATGTTCAAGCCCGGCGATGAGGTCTTTTACGCCGGCTCGATCCTGCGCCAGGGCACCAATGCCGAATTTCATCTGGTCGATGAGCGCATCGTCGGTCGCAAGCCGGCCTCGCTCGGCTTCACGGAAGCAGCCGCCCTGCCTCTGACCGCCATTACCGCCTGGGAGCTGCTGTTCGACCGCCTCGGCGTCGCGCCGGGCAAAAGCCTCGATTCGCGCACGCTGCTCATCATCGGTGGCGCCGGTGGCGTCGGCTCGATCCTGATCCAGCTGGCGCGTCGTCTTACCGGCCTCACAGTGGTGGCGACGGCTTCACGGCCCGAGACCATCAAATGGTGTCAGGATCTTGGTGCCCATGCGGTGGTGGATCATTCGAAGCCGATGAAAGAGCAGATCGAAGCACTGAAGCTGCCGCCAGTCGCACTCGTCGCAAGCCTCACCGGCACCGAACAACACTACAAGACCCTCGCCGACATCATCGCACCGCAGGGCAAGTTCGGCCTGATCGACGATCCCGCTGAATTCAGCATGGCTGCCTTCAAGGGCAAGGCAGTCTCGGTGCATTGGGAGTCGATGTTCACGCGCTCGTCATTCCAGACCGCCGACATGATTGCGCAGCATCATCTGCTCAACGATGTCGCCGATCTCATCGACAAGGGCGTGCTGCGCACGACGCTCGATAAGAGCTTCGGCACCATCAATGCCGCGAATCTCAAGCGCGCGCATGCGCTGCTCGAGTCCGGCAAGTCGCACGGCAAGATCGTGCTCGAAGGCTGGTAAGTGCAAAACTGATCACACGCACACGCGCGTGACGGGACATCCACAGAGGCGACGCACCCCAGGATGCGTCGCCTCTCTTATTTAGCTAACTTAAATAGCCATTTAGATAAGCAAAGTGTGCTCGCAGGGCGACACCGCAGCATAGTCACCGCAATGAGTTGCGGGTTTTACAGAACTGTCACAGAGCGAAACTAGGTTGCCCCCGAGCTCAACAGTGGCTCGCTTGTAACGATGTTGGACAGTCCGCTCGGCGGTCACTCTCCTTCTACAAGTCCACAAACACAGATCAGCACGCATCACCACCTGCGAAGCAATTCGCGGGGCGTGTCAGATTTTGTCTTCTACAGGGGTAATCTATGTCTTCCACGACACACAAATTCTTGGGCACCGTCGCCGTACTCGGCGCGCTGGCAATGTCCGGCCAGGCACATGCACAGGCCACCAACGATGACGTCGCGGCTTTGAAGGCGCAGCTCCGCGCGCTGGAGAAGAAGCTCGACAACGTCCAGAAGCAGGCCAATGCGACGCAGAAGCAGCAGGCCGTGGCGCAGGCGAACTTCGCCAATGCCAACGCTGCCATGCACAAGAAGGCTGTGCCGTTCGTCGACGCCACGCTGACCATGCCCGGCAATCGTCCGACCTTCTGCACCGGCGACGGCATGAACTGCGTTGCCATCACGGGCCGCCTCCACTTCGATACTGCCGCCTATTCGTTCTCGCCGAAGTCCGGCAGCCCGGCTCTGGCGAGCGTCAATGACGGCGTCAATGCGCGCCGCGCTCGTCTCGGCCTGATCGGCACCTACAACAAGGACTGGGAATACGGGCTCATCATCGATGCCGGCGGCACCACAGACGGCTCGGCGGTGCTGAACAATGCCTGGGTCGCCTATAAGGGCGTGAAGGGCCTGATCATCCAGGGCGGTTACATCGACGTGCCGTATACGCTGGATGAATCGATCTCCTCGAACAACTCGCTGTTCATGGAGCGCGCCGCTTCGCAGGTGCTCGCCGTCAACATCGCCGCTGGCGACTTCCGCTCGGCCTTCGGTGGCCAGGTGTTCGACAAGAACTACTGGGTCGGCGCTTACGTTACCGGTCCGACCACGGGCGCCGGTGTGAACCACTCGATCCCGCAGCCGCTGGGCGCCACCGTCCGCGCCGTCGGCGTGCCGGTGAACACCGACACCACCACGGTGCTGGTCGGCTTCGACGCGCTGTATCTCGCCGAAACCGGTTCGGTGGTTTCGAACGGCACGCAGTTCGACAATCAGCTGTCGATGTCGGACCGTATCGAAGTCCGCGTCGATCCGGCGACCAGCGCACTGCTCAACAGCGGCCGCATGCTGAACGTCAACAGCGCGCACGTCCTGAGCGGTGAAGGTGCTATCCGTTACGGCAGCTTCCTCGCGATGGGTGAATACTTCAGCTACAACGTCCAGCGTGCTAACGGCCTCGGCGACCTCCAGTTCGAAGGCGGCTACGGTCAGGCCAGCTACGTGCTGACGGGTGAATCCCGCAAGTACAGCACCTCGGCTGGTGCTTTCGGTGGCGTTGCCCCGGCCCGTCCGGTCAACTTCGCGACCGGCGATCTCGGTGCGTGGGAACTGGCTGTGCGTTACAGCTACGCCAACCTGAACGACTATGCCGGCGGCATCCGCGGCGGCGAACTGAAGAACACCACGGTTGGTCTCAACTGGTACGTCAACAACAACACGCGCTTCATGTTCAACTGGATCCACGGCACCGTGGACAAGTTCAACACCGCTGGCATCAACACCGGCGCTGACTACGACGTGTTCGCGATGCGCACCCAGGTTGCCTGGTAAGCATCCACGCTTCAGTAACCTCTAGGTTCGGGGCTGGATGCCCTCAGCCCCACAATGAATGAAGGCGGCGCTCCGGCGCCGCCTTTTTTCGGCGAACGCTCCGAGCGGAGCGGAAAACCATCATTCCGTCATTGCGGCAACTCCGCCGGCGTGTTCTCGCCCTGGCGCTGCACGCCTGCGGAGCCCCATTCGACAGATCACGCGCTTACGCGATCGTCTGCACGATGCCGCCTTCGGCGCGCAAAGCTGCGCCATTGGTAACCGATGCTTCCTTCGAGCTGACGAAGACGACCATGTTGGCGATCTCCTCGACACTGGCGAAGCGTTGAATCAGTGACGTCGAGCGGTGCTGCTTTACGAAATCCTTGGCGGCTTCGTCGACCGACTGGCCGTTCTGCTTGGCGAGATCCTTCACGAAGGTCTCGACGCCTTCCGACATGGTGGGGCCTGGCAGCACCGAATTCACGGTGACGGCCGTGCCCTTGGTGAGTTCGGCAAGACCGCGCGAGATGGCAAGCTGCGCCGTTTTCGACATGCCGTAGTGAATCATCTCACTGGGGATGTTGAGACCGGATTCCGACGAGATGAAAACGATACGCCCCCAGTTGCGCTTCAGCATGCCCTGCATGTAGGCGCGCGACAACCGGACGCCCGACATCACATTGACGTCGAAGAAGCGCGTCCAGTCTTCGTCGGGAATATCGAAGAATCCCTTGGGCTCGAAGATGCCGGCATTGTTGATGAGAATGTCCACATCGGGCAGCGCCGCCGCCAGAGCCTTACAGCCATCGGCCGTCGACACGTCGGCCGCAACGCCTTTGACCTTGGCGCCAGGCACAGCCTTGCCGATCGCGGCAGTCGCAGCATCGACCTTGGCCTGGCTGCGGCCGTTGACCACGACGTCAGCGCCGGTGCCGGCGAGGCCCTTGGCGATCGCAAGGCCGATGCCTGCGGTTGAGCCTGTGACGAGTGCCGTCTTGCCGGTGAGATCGATCTTCATTGGTAGCTCCATGAGTGGGGATGGAGCTGATATTGGAACTGGGATGCGGAGCCGCAATGACGCTCACGCGGCGGTGAGCAATTGTAGGGTGGGG
>CALRZK010000352.1:0-4737 GCA_943372615.1 Bradyrhizobium ivorense
CGCGCATGGGCGATCTTGCCGCGGGCGGCAAGTTGGAACGCGGTTTCCTGGGCGTGGAAAAACGCCGCACACTCGTCCGGCGTCGGCATGTGCTTCAGCAGCGTCCGGAAGGCATGCCGATGGACCATGCAGACTCCACCATGACCCTCCGGCTGGAACGACAATGCGTCCACATCGCTGCGCCAGCGCAATGCATTGCCAGCGCCCATATCGTATCCGTCGGTCATGCCCCTTGGTAACGGCTCCGGGCGCGATCCCCAAATCCGGCCAGCGGGACAACCGACGCTTGCCTCCCTCGCCCGCTTCGCTAAGACGGGCATCCACAAGAATCCGGAGATCCGCCAATGGCCCTGATGCCCTTCACCGATGCCATGGCCGCGATTCTGAAAGGCGCCACAGGGCTGCCCGAGGAGATGGCCGCGCTGGAAGATGCCTTTCATCGCGTGCTGGCGCGCGATGTCGCCTCGCTGCGGACGCAGCCGCCGGAAGCCATGTCGGCGATGGACGGATACGCCGTGCGCGCCGCGGATGCGACAGCTGGCACGAAGCTGAAAGTGATCGGTGAGATTTCCGCGGGCAAGCCATTCGATCGCGCACTCGCCGCCGGCGAAGCCGCGCGCATCTTCACCGGCGGCGTGGTGCCGGCCGGCAGTGACGCCGTCGTGATCCAGGAGGATACGGCACGTGACGGCGATATCGTCACTGTCAATGAAGCCGCCCCCGTCGGCAAGAACATCCGCCCCGCGGGGGTGGACTTCAAGCAAGGCGATGTGCTGCTGCGCGCCGGTACACGCCTTGCCGATCGTGACCTCGCGCTGGCCGCAGGCATGAATTATCCGGCGGTCGCCGTGCATCGCCGCCCTGTCGTCGCGATGCTCGCAACCGGCGACGAACTCGTGATGCCCGGGGCGACACCCGGCCCCGGCCAGATCGTCCTCTCCAACGGCTTTGCGCTACGCGCCCTTGCCCGCGCCGAAGGCGCTGACGTGATCGATCTCGGCATCGCGCGCGACACGCTGGAATCCACCACCGCAGCGATCCGGCGCGCCATCGATCTCAATGTCGATGTGCTCATCACCACCGGTGGCGCATCCGTCGGCGACCATGATCTCGTGCAGCAATCGCTGGTCGAGGCCGGTGTCGAGATGTCGTTCTGGAAGATCGCCATGCGCCCGGGCAAGCCGATGATGCATGGCCGCCGCGGCGCCATGCGCGTGATCGGCCTGCCCGGCAATCCCGTCTCGTCCTATGTCTGCGGCTTCCTGTTCATGGTGCCGCTGCTGCGCGCGCTGGCGGGCCGCAGCGAGGTTCAGCATGCTCGCGAGGCGGCGGTGCTCGGCCGCGATCTCGCAGCCAACGATCACCGCGAAGACTACCTGCGTACGCGCCTGGAATGGCAGGACGGCAAGCTGGTGGCGACGCCCGTCATGAAGCAGGATTCCTCGTTGCTCGGTAATCTCGCCGTGGCCGAAGGCCTGCTTGTGCGGCGACCAAACGCTGAGGCCGCCAAGACCGGCGATCCCTGCGAAATCATTCGTCTTCCGGCTTAGCAGAATACCGCGAACCGACACGTTGCTCAGGCGTTGCCCGCTTGGGCATAGCCCTTCATAAATTCCGCCGGCCCTCGGTCACCAAGTTGTCACGTAACGCGGCGACAGAGAGCACAGACAACAGATTCGGTGCCCGTTCATGGATTACTTCAAGCGCTTCAACTTCCTCTTCGCCATGCCGACCTTCGACGCCGATGATCTGGAAGGCGTCCGCCTCAACCAGATCGTCGAGGAGATCGAGAAATCGGGCTTCGAGGTGGTCAAGGCGCGCAAGCTGGAAGACGCTGCCATCGCCGTGCAGACCGATGCCGCCATCGGCTGCATGGTCGTCGACTGGGGCAAGAAGGGTCTCGAGGGCAAGACCGCAGCCCTGATCAACCTGATGCGGCGCCGCGGCCTCGATTTCCCGATCATGCTGCTGATCCGCCGCCAGCGCTTCGAGGATATTCCGGTCGAGGTGCTCGACTTCATCGACGGCTACATCTTCCTGTCGGAAGAAACCCCGCCCTTCATCGCCAAGAACCTGATCAGCCGCCTCAAGCAATATGCCGAGACGCTGAAGACGCCGTTCTTCGGCGCGCTCGTGGACTATGCGGAAGAAGGCAATCAGCTCTGGACCTGCCCCGGCCATAATGGCGGCGTGTTCTATAGCCGCTCGCCGATCGGCCGCGTGTTCATGGAACATCTCGGCGAAGCCGTGTTCCGCGACGACCTCGACAATTCCGTGCTCGATCTCGGCGATCTCCTCACCCATGAAGGCCCTGCCCTTCAGGCCCAGAAGGAAGCCGCGCAGATTTTCGGCGCGGAGAAAACGTACTTTGTCCTCAACGGTACCTCGACCTCCAACAAGGTCGCGCTGTCAGCGCTGGTCACCGATGACGACCTGGTTCTGTTCGACCGCAACAACCACAAGGCCGCGCTGCATGGCGCGCTGATGATCTCGGGCGGCACGCCGATCTATGTGCCGACCGTGCGCAATCCCTGGGGCCTCATCGGCCCGGTGAACTGGGATTCCTTTAGCGAGGAAGCGCTGCGCGAGCGCATCCGCACCCATCCGATGGTCAAGGACAAGGATGCCTGGAAGCGCGAGCGCCCGTTCCGCGTCGCCGTCATCGAACAATGCACCTATGACGGCACCATCTACAGCGCCGAGATGATCATCAAGCGCATTGGTCATCTCTGCGACTACATCCTGTTCGACGAAGCCTGGGCGGGCTTCATGAAATTCCACCCGCTCTATGCCGGCCGCTTCGCCATGGGCCTCAAGGATCTCGGCCCGGACTCGCCCGGCATCATCGCCACGCAGTCGACGCACAAGCAACTCGCCTCCTTCTCGCAGGCGTCGCAGATCCACATGAAGGATCGCCACATCCGCGGCCAGAAGCGCCGCGTCGAGCATCGCCGCTTCAATGAAAGTTTTATGCAGCACGCCTCGACCTCGCCGTTCTATCCGCTGTTCGCCTCGCTGGACGTGGGCGCGCAGATGATGAAGGGCCGCTCGGGCGAAGTGCTATGGGACGACACGATCCGTCTCGGCATCGAGCTGCGCAAGAAGATGCGTGCCGTGCGCCGCGAATTCGAGGAAAAGGAATTCCGCCCGGAACGCCGCTGGTTCTTCGAGCCCTTCGTGCCCGAGCGCGTCGAGATCCCGGATGTCGCTCAGCCCGGCGCGACCCACAGCGTGCCGTGGGAAAGCATCAGCACCGACCAGCTCGCCACCAATCCCGCCTTCTGGCAGTTAACGCCAGATGCCAAGTGGCACGGCTTCCCGGATATGGAAGCCGGCTTCGCCATGACCGATCCGAACAAGCTGACGGTGCTGACGCCGGGCTTCGACCGCGCTACCGGCGGCTATGCCGAGCACGGCATCCCGGCTCCCGTGGTTGCGCAATATCTGCGTGAAAACCAGATCGTGCCGGAAAAGAACGACCTCAACTCGCTGCTGTTCCTGCTGACGCCAGGCGTCGAAGCGAGCAAGGCCGGCACGCTGGTGTCGGGCCTCGTTGCCTTCAAGCGCTTTCACGACGAGAACGCGCTGCTCGAAGACGTCATTCCGGAATTCGCGCGCCGCCGCCCGGCCCGCTATGCCGGCGTGCGCCTGCGCGATCTCTGCGCCGACATGCACAAGTTCTATCGTGCCGCGGATGTCAGCGGCCTGCAGGCGAAGCAGTTCATGGATCAGCATTTGCCGGAAATCGCGATGTCGCCCCATGACGCCGCACGCCTGCTGGTGCGCAACGATGTCGACTATCTGCCCATCGACGAGATCGCCGGTCGCATCGCCACCACGCCTTTCGTGGTCTATCCGCCGGGCATCGCCACCATCGTGCCAGGCGAGCGTCTCACCGAACGCGCGCAGCCGATGATCGACTATCTCAAGATGTTCGAGACCTGCTTCAACACCTTCCCCGGCTTCGATGTCGAAATCCAGGGCATCTATCGCAAGGTGGACGCCTCGGGCCGCATCCGGCTCTACACTTATGTGGTCTCGCAAGAGCGGGATCCGCGCAAGTGAGTTTGCAGGACGGGAACGACACACCGATCATCGTCCGCCCCTCGCGCGACAGCGATGTCGATGCGATGCTGTCCATCTATCGCCGCCACATCCGCCAGGGTGTGGAGGAAGGCGTCAGCGATGCCGATGCGATGCAGCCGGACGACCTGCGCGACCGCCGCAAGAATCTCAAGAACAAGCGCTTCCCGCATATCGTCGCGACCCGCGGCGGTGAAGTGGTCGGCTATGCCTATGTGGTCCAGTTCCGGAAACGGCCGGCCTATCGCTACGCCGTGAAGCACTCGATCTATGTGCATCACGATCACACCGGCCAGGGCGTCGGCGGCAAGCTGCTGCGCGAATTGATCGACGTCTGCGCCGCTGCCGGCTTCCGGCAGATCATCGGCTATATCGACGCCGACAATGCACCCTCGCTCGGCCTGCACGATCATTTCGGCTTTGCGCGCGTCGGTGTGCTGCCCGGCGTCGCCTATCGCTCCGGCCGCTGGGCCGACACGGTGATGGTGCAGCGCTCGCTCGCCGCCGGCGCGACCACGCCGCCACCGCCGATGCCGCTGTCCGAGCGGATTCTCTGAGCCTGTAGGATGGGTTGAGCGCCGAAGCGACAACCCATCGGCGGAGCCTGCCGCATCGTTCGGCTGATGGGTTGTCGCTTCGCTCAACCCATCCTAC
>CALRZK010000353.1:0-4732 GCA_943372615.1 Bradyrhizobium ivorense
CGACTCCATCACTGTCGCGCCGGCGCTGACGCTGACCGATAAAGAATACCAGATCATGCGCGACGCCTCGCTGGCGGTGCTGCGCGAGATCGGCGTCGAGACCGGCGGCTCCAACGTGCAGTTCGGCGTCAATCCCGCCGACGGCCGCATGGTCGTGATCGAAATGAACCCGCGCGTGTCGCGCTCGTCGGCGCTGGCGTCGAAGGCCACCGGCTTCCCGATCGCCAAGGTCGCGGCCAAGCTCGCCGTCGGCTACACGCTGGACGAAATTGCCAACGACATCACCGGCGGCGCGACCCCGGCCTCGTTCGAACCGACCATCGATTACGTCGTCACCAAGATCCCGCGTTTCGCTTTCGAGAAGTTCCCCGGCGCCTCGCGCACGCTGACCACCTCGATGAAGTCGGTGGGCGAAGTGATGGCGATCGGCCGCACCTTCCAGGAATCGCTGCAGAAGGCGCTCCGTGGTCTCGAAACCGGTCTCACCGGCCTCGACGAAATCGAGATCGAGGATCTCGGCCGCGGCGACGACAAGAACGCCGTGCGCGCCGCATTGGGCACGCCGACGCCGGACCGCATCCTGCAGGTCGGCCAGGCCATGCGCCTCGGCTGGAGCGACGAAGAGATCTTCAATTCCTGCAAGATCGACCCGTGGTTCCTCGCCCAGATGCGCGGCATCATCGACATGGAAGCCAAGGTGAAGGCTGACGGCCTGCCGACCCACGCATTCGGCATGCGCTCGCTCAAGGCCATGGGCTTCTCCGATGCGCGCCTCGCGGTGCTCGCCGGCAAGACCGATGCGGAAGTGAAGACGCTGCGCCGTTCGTTGAATGTGCGTCCGGTGTTCAAGCGCATCGACACCTGCGCCGCCGAGTTCGCCTCGCCGACCGCTTACATGTATTCGACCTATGAGTCGTCTTTCGCCGGCACCTTCGCCGATGAGAGCCAGCCATCGGACAAGAACAAGGTCATCATTCTTGGCGGCGGTCCGAACCGGATCGGTCAGGGCATCGAGTTCGACTATTGCTGCTGCCACGCCTGCTTCGCGCTTGCTGACGCCGGCTATGAGACCATCATGGTCAACTGCAATCCGGAGACCGTGTCGACCGACTACGACACGGCGGACCGCCTCTATTTCGAACCGCTCACCGCGGAAGACGTGCTCGAGATCATCGACACCGAGCGTCAGAACGGCACGCTGCATGGCGTGATCGTGCAGTTCGGCGGCCAGACCCCGCTGAAGCTCGCGCGCGCTGGAAGCTGCTGACGTGCCGATCCTCGGCACCTCGCCGGATGCCATCGACCTCGCGGAAGACCGCGATCGCTTCAAGCGCATCCTCGACAAGCTCAAGCTCAAGCAGCCAAAGAACGGCATCGCCTATTCGGTCGAGCAGGCCCGCCTCGTCGCCGCCGATCTCGGCCTGCCCCTCGTGGTGCGCCCGTCTTATGTGCTCGGCGGCCGCGCGATGCAGATCATTCGCGAGGAAAGCCAGCTCGGCGATTACCTGCTCGGCACGCTGCCGGAGCTGGTGCCCGGCGACGTCAAAGCGCGCTACCCGAACGACAAGACCGGCCAGATCAATACGGTGCTCGGCACCAATCCGCTGCTGTTCGACCGCTATCTGTCGGATGCCATCGAAGTCGATGTGGACTGCCTCTCGGACGGCAAGGACACCTTTGTCGTCGGCATCATGGAGCATATCGAAGAGGCCGGCATCCACTCGGGCGACTCCGCCTGCTCGCTGCCGCCGCATTCGCTCGACGATGCGATGATCGCCGAACTCGAGCGCCAGACCCGCGAAATGGCGCTCGGCCTCGATGTCGTCGGACTGATGAACGTGCAGTTCGCCATCAAGGATGGCGAAGTCTATGTGCTCGAAGTCAATCCGCGCGCCTCGCGTACGGTGCCGTTCGTCGCCAAGGTGATGGGCATGCCGGTCGCCAAGATCGCCGCGCGCATCATGGCCGGTGAGAAGCTCGCCGACTTCAATCTGAAGAAGCGCAAGCTCAACCATGTGGGTGTCAAGGAATCGGTCTTCCCGTTCGCGCGCTTCCCCGGCGTCGATACGGTGCTCGGCCCGGAGATGCGCTCCACTGGCGAAGTGATGGGTATCGACTCGTCGTTCGAGATCGCTTTCGCCAAGAGCCAGCTCGGTGGCGGCACCCGCGTGCCGCGTAAGGGCACGGTGTTCGTCTCGGTGCGCGAGAGCGACAAGACCCGCATTCTCGATGCGGTGAAGCTGCTGGCTGACTCGGGCTTCAAGGTCGTCGCCACCGGTGGCACCCAGCGCTTCCTGGTCGATAACGGCGTGCAGGCCGAGAAGATCAACAAGGTGCTGGAAGGCCGTCCGCATATCGTGGACGCGATCACCAATGGCGAGATCCAGCTGGTGCTCAACACCACCGATGGACCGCAGGCGCTGGCCGACAGCCGCTCGCTGCGGCGGGCTGCCCTCTTGCATAAAGTACCCTATTACACCACACTTTCGGGTGCTGTGGCGGCTGCGCAGGGTGTCCGTGCCAATATGGACGGCGACCTTGAGGTCCGCACATTGCAGAGTTACTTTTCCGAAGCCTGACTTTAACCGGCGCGGCAATCCGGATTGAGGTTAGTCAAGAACGGGTCATGACCGGAACCAGCCGGTCGCGAACCGGTTCTGTTTCGGCGCCTGAATCCTGCAACTGCGCCGGCTGCAACGACAGCCCCGCAAATCCCTGCAGGCCGATTACACGGACTGACAAGTTTCGTCGCACGCGTCAGCGTGCGGCATGACGTTAAAGGACGATGAGAATGGTTGAGAAGGTCCCGATGACCGCCGGCGGTTTTGCTGCCCTCGAAGTCGAATTGAAGCAGCGCCAGACCGAGCATCGCCCGCGCATCATCGAGGCGATTGCCGAAGCGCGTTCGCACGGCGACCTGTCCGAAAACGCCGAATATCACGCGGCGAAGGAAGAGCAGTCGCATAACGAAGGCCGCATCAGCGAGATCGAAGACAAGCTCGCGCGCGCCGATATCATCGATATCAGCAAGCTCTCGGGCGACACCATCAAGTTCGGCGCCACCGTGACGCTGATCGACGAGGACACCGAGAAGAAGACGGTGTGGCAGATCGTCGGCGAGCCGGAGGCGGATGCCAAGAACGGCCGCATCTCGATCACCTCGCCGCTCGCGCGCGCGCTGATCGGCAAGAGCAAGGGCACTTCCGTCGAGGTGATCGCGCCGGGCGGATCGAAGGCCTATGAGATCGCCAAGGTGGAGTGGCGCTGAGTTAGCTCGCTCATAACCCGCAAAAGAGCCGCGCCCACAGCGCGGCTTTTTTATTGGCGGAGGAGCCGATTGATCGCTCTCCATCTTGTCTAGGACCAATCGATTGTTAAGGTACCGAGGTACAATCTACGAGCCTAGTATCAGCGTCCATTCTTGAGGTTGAAACCGCCATGATCAAACAGCGATTTGCGAGCAAGGTTCGGACTGCATCCTGCACGATCCTCTTGATCGCATCGGCCACCGCGGCAACGGCTCAAATCGATGCCAACAAGCCGAGCGTAACAGATGAGCCACCGCCGCTCGCGCTGGAGACCAGGCCGGATGCGGCGATGACATCGGCCAGCCGCACGCGCTGGGTCGCTTATGCCAACGAGACGCAATCGCGCATCGACGCCTATCTGAACAAACGGAGCGAGACGTTCGGCGGCAAACTCAATTTCAGCGCCGAATTGTGGGTCGATGCGCAAGGCCACATCACAAAAACACAGCTCGTTTCGGCATCCGGCAATGCCGCCTTCGACGCCGCCGCACGCAAGAACTTTGCGCCGGGGCTGGTGCTGCCGCCGCCGGACAAAGACATGCCGCTGCCGATCAAGGTCCGCGCCACATCCAAGTGAGCTTTAGCTCGTCCCTAAGCCCAGAGCCGCGCCATTATGCGCGGCTTTTTGCTGACTGCGGCAACCGTCGGAGGCTGGCGTCAGCCCTGCGAAACCTCGGCACCATAGTAAGGCGACGGGCACACCTAAAGGATGCATGGCCGCCATGAACTACCATAGGACAGTCGGTGGACCGGCGCAGATCGCAACGCTCGTCTTGGCCACGATTTACGGAAGCGCCGCTCTGGCACAGAAACCGGTAACCGACTCGCCGGCGCCGCTAGCATTCGAGCCCAGGCCAGGTACAGCATCGAGCGAACCCGTGCGGCCTACGCCCTCATCATGGGGCGCCTATGCGATCGAAACGCACAAGCGGATCGAAAGGCACCTTCAGGCCAATCGCGAGACCTTCAAATTCAAGTCCGATCTGTATGTCGAACTATGGATCGATCCGAATGGGCGTGTGACGCGAACACGTGTCACCGGGGCAACGGGCAATCGCACTGCCGATGCAATGCCCGGCCCGGACTTCCCGCCGGGTCTGGTCTTGTCCCCGCCCGCGAAAGACATGCCGCAACCGATCAAGATGAAGATCAACGCCGATCGATGAGTGGCAGTCGGACCACAAGGCTGGAATAATTCTCATGATCACGGCGGTTCTCACATGAGAGTGACCGGTGCTTTGTGTAGCAGCAATGCTAGAAGTGATCCGTCATTCACAGGGGGACTTATGACATGGACCAAGCCTTCGCTAAATTTCAGCCGTTCGCACTGAGCCTGCTGCGCTTCATCACCGGCCTCGTGCTGCTGCAATACGGCATCGCCAAGATCTTCAAATTCCCGGTCGTGCCTTACTTTGCCAACATCC
>CALRZK010000354.1:0-4732 GCA_943372615.1 Bradyrhizobium ivorense
AGCGCGCCGATGATCCCGGCTCGTCGATCGCCAGCGTTGCAAAGCCTCGGCATCGGCTGTGGTGGCTTCGCCCGAATTCAGCCGGATCAACCATTGCTGCGCCTCGTGCTGCAGCGCGAGGCGCAGCAATGGTTGATCCGGCTGAATTCGGGCGAAGCCACCACAGCCGATGCCGAGGCTTTGCAACGCTGGCGATCGACGAGCCGGGATCATCGGCGCGCTTTTGCCGAAGCGAGCCTGCTCTGGACCAAGCTGGGCTCGGCCGCGACGGAGACCTCGCGCCGAACCGGAGAGCAATCAGGCGCTGCAGGACGTCATCGGTCGGCGACCGGCCGCGCCACATTGGGTCGCAGGGCGTTTCTGGGAGGTGCGATCGCGGCGACAGCCGCTGCATCGGCCTATGCCGTCGTCAACCCGCCGCTGGAATTGTGGCCGTCATTGGCGGATATGCGTGCTGACTATCGCACCGGCGTCGGCGAACAACGTGTGGTCGCCGTGCAGGACGATATTTCGGTGCGGCTCAATACCCGCAGCAGTCTGGCGATCTTGCAGCAGGCGGCCCAGGCGGATGGGATCGAGTTGCTGTCCGGCGAGGCGGCGATCGAAATTGCACCCACGAACCGTCGCGCATTTGCGCTGGTGGCCGCGGATGGCCGCACGCTGGCGCAGAATGCGCGCTTCAATATTCGTTATGACGGATCGTCGGTTCGTGTGACGTGCCTGGAGGGAGCGGTTGAGGTCGAGCATCTCGGCCGCCGCGCCAGCGTGGCGCCGCATCGACAGGTTGTGTACGCCTCGCACGGCATGAGCGATGTGACGAATGTCGATGCAGATAGTGTGACGGCATGGGAACGCGGCGTGCTGGTGTTCCGCAACGATCCGCTCGCGCATGTGGTCGAGGAAATCAACCGCTATCGGCCGGGCCGGATTATTCTGATGAATGAAGAGCTTGGGCGAAAGTCTGTGCTGGCGACATTTCGCCTGGACAGGATCGATGAAGCCGTGCCGCGCCTGCAGGCTGCATTCGGTGTGAAGACCAGACATCTGCCGGGCGGAATCGTTCTGGTCAGTTGAGCGCGAAAAATATCGGTCTCCATCGCAGAAAATCTTTCGAAGCCATGTCGGGTCGGTGAGTTGGCGTCGGTCAGCTTAGTGAGAGGATGATGGGCTGCGTCGCCGGTCATCTCTTTACAGATGCCCGAAGGAAATCTCATGCTCGTTCGTCCGCTTGTGCTGCCAACCTCCGTGTCTCACACGCAGCGTTCGCGCTTTTTGCATCGCGCGCTTCTAACGGGTGTTTGTTCGGCGGCGCTGTTGAGCGCATCGGCTGACGATGGATATGCGCGCGCCCTGAACGGCGGTGCGTCCGCCGGACAATCGGCGCCGAACATTGCTTCGGATGCAGCAGTACAGGCTGCAGCGCGCGCAGCCGCAGCGGCAAGGCAGACGCAGGCTTCACTCGCCCGTGCCGCACGCGCGGTGCAGGATATGCAGGCGATCCAGGCGGCGGCACGCGCTGCTGCAGCGGCGCAGCAGACATCGGTGTCTGTGCCGAACGGCCTTGGTGCGGGCGGCTTGCTTGCGGCGCCCGGCGGCAAATGGGATGGCGCCAATGCACCGACGCAGAGCATCGATGCCAATGGCCAGACCCAGGTCGGCATCCGGCAACAGGCGCAGCAGGCCATTCTGGAATGGCAATCATTCAATGTCGGCGCGCGCACCACGCTGACCTTCGACCAGCAGGGCAATAGCAACTGGGTGGCGCTCAACCGCGTCACGGGCACGACGGCGCCGAGCCAGATCCTCGGCAATATCAAGGCCGATGGGCATGTCTATGTGATCAACCAGAACGGCATCATCTTCGGCGGCAACAGCCAGATCAATGTCGGCTCACTGATCGCCTCGACAGCGGGGATCACCAACGAACAATTCACCGCCAATGGCATCTATGGTCCGAACCTCACGCCGAGCTTCAAGGCGGCCGGCGGCAAGGTGGTGGTGGAAGCGGGCGCCTCGATCGAGACCCGCGCGCCGAGCTCGGTGACATCCGGCGGCGGCTTCGTGCTGATGATCGGATCGCAGGTCGAGAATGCCGGCACCATCGCCACGCCGCGCGGCCAGACGATGCTGGCTGCGGGAGATGATTTCGTGCTGCGCGCTGGTTTCGGCAGCGCCGAAAACCAGATCTCGACCACGCGTGGCAACGAGATCTCGCCGATCATCAAGGCAGGAAGCACCAACGGCAGCGTCACCAATACGGGCCTGATCTTCGCGCAGCAGGGCGATATTACGCTGGCCGGGCGTAGCCTCGCCCAGAATGGCGTGTTGATCGCAACGAGTTCGGTCAATACTCGCGGCACCATTCATCTGTTGAACAAGACCTCGGATACGGCGGGCAGCATCACGCTTGCCGCCGGCAGTGTCAGTGCGATCCTGCCGGAACTTGATAGCGACGAGACGGCGCTCGACAGCCAGCGCGATGCGCTGATCAAGGCTTCCGATGCGGCCAATCTTTTGCGCACTGGCAATGTGACCTTCGACAATCTGTCGCTGTTGGCCGACCGTCAGGATCAATCGCGCGTCGAGATCGTCAGCGGCGGCACCGTGACGTTTGAGGGCGGCTCGACCACAGCGGCACAAGGCGGACAGATCGCGGTCTCCGGCAAACGAATCGTTGCCGAGAATGGCGCGACGCTAGACGTGTCGGGCGTGCGCGGCGTGGCGCTCGCGATGGCGTCCAACAATGTGAAGATCAACGTCCAGGGCAACGAGCTCCGCGACTCCCCACAGAACCGCGATTCAGACGTGCTCAAGAGCAACGATGTCTGGATCGATGTGCGCAGCCTCACGCTGGTGGCGGACGGCGCCGGCGGTTACAGCGGCAATCGCTATTACACCAAAGGTGGACTGCTGGAGGTCGGTGGCTATCTGAACACCACGCCGCATACGATTGGCGAGTGGGCGGCGATCGGCGGCAGCATTACGCTGGCAGCGACGTCGGAAGTGATCACGCAGAGCGGTGCAACGTTCAATATTTCCGGCGGTTCGCTGGATTATGCCGCGGGCTGGATCCGCTCGACCAATCTGATCGGCATCGACGGGCGCCGCTACACCGTGGACAACGCACCCGCTGACATGACGTTTGTCGGCTTTGCCGGCTCTTTCTCGCGAACGCATCAAATCCAGGGCAAGCTCGATGATCGCCTCACCGAAACCTGGACCACGATCTTCGACCGCGGCCGCAATTCGCAGCGTTGGGAAGACGCCTACAGCGTCGGCCGCGACGCCGGTCGGCTGAATCTCTCGACGCCGACCTCGATCTTCGCCGCAAGCATCGTCGCCGATACGGTCACGGGACAATATCAAACAAGCAAGCGCAGCAACGCGGTAGCCGACGGCTACAAGCTGACCCAAACCACGGTGGCGCAGAACGGCACGCTCGCGCTCGGCAAATATGGAGCGACCGGGCGAACCGATCTTTATACCAGCGATGTGCGTATCGCCGATCTGGCTTCGACCGGATTGCCGGCCAACCGCGCCAACACGGTCTGGCTCGATGCAGATTATCTCAGCGCGCAAACACTCGGCGGGCTCGATCTTGGAACCCGTGGCAAGATCACGATCGATGCGCCGGTGCAACTCGCCGATGGCGGCGTCGTCAGGCTCATCGCGCCGGTCATCGACATCAAGGCCGATATCACGGCACGCTCCGGGAGCGTCAGCGCGAGCAATCTATTCACGGGCTCGGGGACCAGCGCGACACAAGAGGCACTGTCGGGGAATGGCACGCCGACGGTCACCTTGCGCGGCGGCGCGACCATCGATGTGCGCGGTCTCTGGGTCAATGCTGTCGCTGCTGACGATGAGCGTAGCGGGCAAGCTTATCGGGATGGCGGCAGCGTGTCGCTGCAGTCGTCGCGCGACGTCGCTGTGGAGAACGGCGCGACCATCGATGCGTCATCGGGCGCGATGCTCGATCTCCGTGGCAGCTTCAAAGGCGGTAAGGGTGGGAGCATCAGCCTGCTCGCCGATGCGTTCGGTGCGGGCAATGGTCGCCTGACGCTGGGCGGGACTCTACGCGGTTATGGCGCCGCTGGCGGCGGCACGCTGACCATCGACAGCGGTCCGAAGATTGTGATCGGCGGAACCGCCGATGCAACGGTCCTCAATCTCGACACCGGCATCTTCCGGACTGGCTTCGCGCAATACGCCGTTAATGGCCATAAGGGAGTTACTGTCGCTCCGGGCGTCGTGGTCGATGTCGCGATGCCGGCCTATCAGCTCGCAGCCGATGCATCCGGTATCACGACCGGAGCCGATCCGTCGTCCGCGCTCACTGTTGCGATGCTGCCGCTCTACGTGCCGAATGCGGCACAGAACCAGCTCGTGCAGCGCGGTGGCGCCAGCCTGTCGCTTCAGGCCGGCGTCGCGCAATCCACTGTTGGCGATCTCGCCGGCGTCGGGCTCGATATCGCGCAGGGCGCGGTGATCAATGTCGATCCCGGCCAGGCTATCAAACTGACCAGCGTCGGCCAGCTCAAGATCGACGGCACGCTCAATGCGTGGGGCGGTAACATCACGCTATCCGGCCTGTTCACGGGCGCGTCCGAGGCAAGCAGTGCCGTCGGCAGCAACCGATCGATCTGGCTCGGCGATCATGCGGTGCTCGATGTAGCGGCGCGCGCGGCCAGCGCACTCGATCGCAATGGCCGACGCTACGGCACCGTCGCCA
>CALRZK010000355.1:0-4702 GCA_943372615.1 Bradyrhizobium ivorense
GTGAGCTGGGCTTCCACGGCCAGCACGACATCATCGGCCAGGCGCTGGCTGTCAGTGATCAGGATCGATTGCGCATTGGTGTCGTGTTCCGCCTGGGCCAGCAGATCGGCGGCGATCCAGTCGGCATTGGCGGTGTCATCGGCAACCACCAGCACTTCCGACGGCCCGGCGATCATGTCGATGCCGACGCGGCCGAACACCTGGCGCTTGGCCGCAGCCACATAGGCATTGCCGGGGCCGACGATCTTCGCCACCGGCGCGATGGTGTCGGTGCCATAGGCCAGCGCCGCCACGGCCTGCGCGCCACCGACACGGTAGATTTCCGAGACGCCGCCGAGCTTGGCTGCGGCGAGCACCAGCGGATTGAGCTTTCCGCCCGGCGACGGCACCACCATGACCACGCGATCCACGCCGGCCACCTTGGCCGGCACCGCATTCATCAGCACCGACGACGGATAGGCCGCCGTGCCACCGGGCACATAAAGGCCTACGGCTTCGACGGCGCTCCAGCGCCAGCCGAGCTCGACGCCCGCGGCATCGGTGAAGCGCTCGTCTTTCGGCATCTGGCGCTGATGGAACAGCTCGATGCGATCGCGCGCAAAACGCAATGCGTCCACGGTTTCGCTGTCACAGGCAGCCACAGCGGCATCGATTTCGGCCGGGGTGACGCGGAGGCCGGACGCCTGCAGGTCGAGCTTGTCGAACTTGCGGGTGGCCTCCAGCAGTGCCTCGTCGCCGCGCGCCGCCACGTCGTCCACGATGGCCCGGGTCGCCGCCTCGATATCGGCGGCCACCTCGCGCTTCATGGCGAGGAAGGCTTTGAAACGCTGAGGAAAATCAGCGCTGGCGGCATCAAGGCGAAGTGGCATTTTGGTATCCCGGCGAAGCTTGAAAGCGGGCTCCCCTGCTCAATGGCGCGGGTGGTCGGTGGCGTCAACCCTGCGGCGTCAGGCTTCGAGCCCCGCCTCTTCCTCGCCGCCCAGCTCATCCGGGCCCAAATCCGCCAGCTCGCATTCGAGGCATTCGACATCGAGTCGCAACGCGCCGCGGCCGTCGAACAGCAGTAGGGCATTGCCACCCGGCGCTTCGCTCTCGTTGAACTCGATGCCCAGCATCGTCAGCGCAACATCCCCGCTGTCGAGATCGATGTTGCGGGATTTGCAGGCCAGCACGCGATCGAAGCGCAGTGCCGAGATCAAGCGGCGCGGCTTCATTTCGCCGGCAATCGTCTGATCCCAGTCGAGCCGGTTCATGCCGATGACCAGGCGCTTTTCGCCGGGTCGCCAGACGATATCGGCGACACGCACCTCGGCGTCCTGCACATGCGCAGAGATCACCGCGAGGTCGTCCGCATCCATGGCTATGAGTTTGCGCCGCCCCGTCACGATGTCCCCTTCGTAAAAACTATCCGCTGATGCGCTCGATCTGCGCGCCGCAGGCCGAGAGCTTTTCTTCCAGCCGCTCGAAACCACGGTCGAGATGATAGATGCGGTTCACCATGGTCTCGCCTTCGGCCGCGAGTGCGGCGATCACCAGCGATACCGAGGCACGCAGGTCCGTCGCCATCACGGGCGCTCCGCGCAGCTTGCCGATGCCGTCGATGGTCGCGGTCTCGCCGTCCAGATGAATGCGCGCGCCAAAACGGGCCAGCTCCTGCACATGCATGAAGCGGTTTTCAAAGATCGTCTCGGTGATGTGCGACGAGCCCTTGGCCATGGTCATCAGCGCCATCAGCTGCGCCTGCAGATCGGTCGGGAAGCCGGGGAATGGTGCGGTCGCGACATCCACCGACTTGATACCGGCGCCATTGCGCGCGATGCGGATGCCCTCATTGTTCGGCGTCACCGTCGCGCCAGCCTCGACCAGCACGTCGAGCGCCGATTGCAGCAATTCCGGCCGTGCGCCTTCGAGCAGCACGTCGCCGCCGGTCATCGCTACCGCCATGGCATAAGTGCCGGTCTCGATGCGGTCCGGCAGCACGGTGTGGCGGGCGCCATGCAGTTTTGCGACGCCCTCAATGGTGATGGTCGGCGTGCCGGCGCCGGTGATCTTGGCGCCCATCTTGTTCACGCAGTCGGCGACATCGACGATCTCCGGCTCACAGGCCGCGTTCGTGATGACCGTCGTGCCCTTGGCCAGCGTCGCCGCCATCAGCGCCACATGGGTGCCGGACACGGTGACCTTCGGGAAATCGATCTCGCCGCCCTTGAGGCCATCGGGCGCGCGCACGACCACATAGCCGCCGTCGATGGTGAGTTCGGCGCCGAGCTTTTCCAGCGCCATATTGAGCAGATCCACCGGGCGCGTGCCGATGGCGCAGCCGCCCGGCATCGACACCCGGGCTTCGCGCATGCGTGCCACCAGCGGCGCGATCACCCAGAACGAGGCGCGCATCTTCGACACCAGCTCATAGGGTGCGGTGGTGTCGATGATATTGGCGGCGGAGATATGCAGGGTCTGGCCCTGATATTCGTGGTCGCCCGGACGCTTGCCGGCCGACATGATGTCCACGCCGTGATTGCCGAGAATACGCTGCAGCTGCGCGACGTCGGCGAGACGCGGGACATTGTCGAGGATCAGGGTCTCGTCCGTCAGCAGGGCGGCAATCATCAGTGGCAGCGCCGCGTTTTTCGCGCCCGAGATCGGGATCGTGCCATTGAGTTTATTGCCGCCGACGATGCGAATGCGATCCATACTGATTCCCGCTGAAATGCTGAGCGCCCCTTATAGGGCCAATGGCCCCCGGTCTGACAGACCCGGGGACGCAAAAGCTTCGCATTTACGGCTTTTCGATGGGAACCGGACGTCAGAAAGGGCCGGATCGGCCCTGATCAGGCCAGCCCGGCACCCAGCGGCCGGAATTTCCGCACCGCCAGGAAGGTCACCACCACGAACAGCACCAGCACGATGCCCTGCACGATGGCAAAAGGCGGCTCGGCCGGCGGCACGCTCGGCGCCAGCGCATGCAGTACCGGCACTTTCAGGAAGCTCTGGATCACGAGCACGAAGATGTTGAGATAGAGCGAGGTCATCGCCGTGACCACATAGATCCAGCGCCAGTGCCCGGCGAGCTTCTGGCCATAAAGCGCCAGGCAGGCAATCGCCAGCAGCACCAGCGAGATGATGCCGATCACATGGGACGGCAGCAGCTTGTCGACCGGAAACATGAAGCCGGTGGCGCTGGTGAGGATGGTGGTGAGCAAAAAGAGGCTGGTCCAGCCCGGCATCGGCCGTGACTTCAGCAGGCCGGTCATCACGATCAGGCCTGTGACAATGCCAATCAGACTGATGACGACGTGAATCAGTGTGATCGCTCCGACGCTCAATCCCAAAGTCATGATGCACCCCTGCCTTAGAAGGCTTCAAATCTAGGATGCGGGATTGATATTTGGCAACGGTGAAGCGAGCGGCGATTGCACGAATTTCCGGCTGAGGTCGCTGTCAGTCATAGCGCGGGATCGGCCCGTTATGCGGCGTCATCCGGTCGGACAAATCGAACATCACCTCGTCCACGTAACACCAGCCCCACCCTTCCGGCGGATCATAGCCTTCGATGATCGGATGTTTGGTGGCGTGAAAATGCTTTGTCGCATGCTTGTTCGGCGATTGGTCACAGCAGCCGACATGGCCGCATGTCCGGCACAGGCGCAGATGCAGCCACGGACTACCGATCTTGAGGCAGTCCTCGCAGCCGAGCGCACTCGGCGTCACGTCGCGGATGCCGGAGACATGGGTGCAACTGATGGCCATCGCTCGCTCCTGCTACAAAGTCGGCCGCGCGCTATCGCCGAGAAATCCGTGCAGCGCCGCCACCACCTGCGCGCCCTCGCCGATGGCGCCGCCGACACGCTTCACTGAACCGGAGCGGACATCGCCGACGGCATAGACGCCGGGCACCGAGGTCTCCAGCGCCTGCACCGCGTGACCATTGGTCGGCACGCCGGTCAGGACAAAGCCGCCGCGATCGAGCATCACGCCGCAATCGGCGAGCCAGTCGGTGGCCGGATCGGCGCCGACGAACAGGAAGAGATTGCGGATCTCGGAGGTTTTATCCTCGCCCGAGAGACGACTGCGCAGCGTGACCCGCGACAGGCCTGCTTCGGCATCGCCATCCAGCGCAACAACCTCGGTGTTGAAGACCAATTCGATATTGGCCATCGATTCGATGCGGTCGATCAGATAGCGCGACATTGACGCAGCCAGCCCGCCACCGCGGATCACCATCCGCACCTTGGCCGCCTGCGACGCCAGAAACACCGCGGCCTGCCCGGCCGAATTACCGCCGCCGACCAGAATCACTTCCTGCGCCTTGCATAGCCGGCCTTCGATCGGCGACGCCCAGTACCAGACGCCACGGCCTTCGAAATCCTTCAGCCGATCGATCTCCGGCCGGCGATAGCGCGCGCCCGACGCGATCACGATGGCGCGCGCTTTCAGCGTCTGGCCATCATCCAGTGCCAGCCCGAACAAGCCATCTTTCCGGGAGCAATCGAGCTGATCCACCGTCACGGGGATCATGACGTCGGCACCGAATTTCTGCGCCTGATTGAAGGCCCGCGCCGTCAGCGCATGGCCTGAAATGCCGGTGGGGAAACCGAGATAGTTTTCGATCCGCGCGCTGGCACCGGCCTGGCCACCAAAGGCACGGGAGTCGCAGACTGCAATCGAAAGCCCTTCGGACGCGCCATACACGGCGGTGGAG
>CALRZK010000356.1:0-4697 GCA_943372615.1 Bradyrhizobium ivorense
TGACGAAGAAGCCGAGCGTACCCGAATGGATCGTGGTCCAGTAGCCATCCGGATCCTTCAGGCCGGCATCGACCTGATCAAAGCCTGCGGGCTTGTAGGGCTCGAGTGCGTCCTGGGTCTTCGCCTTCATGCCGAAGGTGACGCCGAAATAACCGATATCGCCGACCGGATTGGCCTTCTCGGCAAGGATCTGCGCCAGCGCCTGGCCAGAGTTCTTGTTGTCGGTGGGCACGTCGATATTCAGGTCGGTCTTTACCGCCTTGAGCATCGTCCCCCAGTCGGCCCATTCCGGCGGGCAGTTGTAGCAGATCACATCGGCGGCGCGGGCCGGCTGCGCAGCGGCGACAAGCGCGAGCGCGGACATGGCGAACAACAGGCGGGTGGGTTTCACGGCGATCGGCTCCATCCAGGCGCAGGCTTACGGCCGGCGCGTCGAGATTTGAGGGGGAATTGCGTGCCGCCCCTCTATAGGCCGCCCGTGAAACTTTTGCGACAAAGCTAACCCGCAGCGCGATTGTGCACCGCTCAACGGACAGCCTGAGGACAGTTTCCCTATCGACATACCCTGCTCTGGATGATCAGATCGCAAACCTCAATCAAGAGACTCACTGTGAGCGAGACGAGCGACCGTGGACTGCTGAGCCTGATCGATCGGCTGGTCAAACGACCAGGCGGCAACGCGGCCACGAAAGTTTTCGAGACGGCCAAGCTGGCAGCGAGCGATAAAAAGTCCGTGGCGGCCGAGGAGAGCACGCGCGACGGGCTTGATCCGATCGTGCCTGAAGAGAAAGCACCTGTCTCGCTTGAGCCGGAAATCACCGTCGAGAGCACGCGAGAGGTCACCCGCGCCGAACTCGCCGAGCTCATCATCAAGGCGCTTCAGGCCGGCGAGAAATATCCGACGATCGGCTTTGAGATTACTGTCTACGGCTCACGGCCGTGGAATGCGATGTTACGCATCCTGCCGGCCGCAGGTCCGGTCAACGCGGATATCTGGCGCGACCGCCTGCAGACCGTGGTTCTGCTGTTTCGCGATCGCTACGAGATCAAGGAAAACGCGGACGCCTGAGGCGCCCGCGCTTCGATGATCAATTATTTCCCGCCGCCGATATTGCCGCCTTCGATATGGCCGAGCGAATTGTTGCCGAAAGCGGAATTGCCGTTATTGCCCTGCATGGACGCACCATAGCCGGGATAATAAGGCGTCCTGCCGTTTCGCATCATGCCGTAGGAGCCGTAGCCGGGTCCGCGGTGATGGCCGCCGTAATAGTGGCTGTGGTGATGTCCGTAATAGCCGCGCTTCATCTTCTTTGCCGATGCAGCCGTGGTTGCGAAACTGGCTGCCAGCAAGACTGCCGATGTGATTGCCAAGATCTTTTTCATCTGTCGCGCCTTTCTATCTGGGAGGGAAACGCCGTGGATGGCGTCCCGTTCCTGCACTGAGCGCGGTGCGACATATCAGGCAGCCGCTTCGCGCTCGATCGCGCGCAGGCGCACAAAGGCTGCCCAGGCATCGCGGAAGTCCGGCCCATTGGCATCAATGGCGAGCAAGGCACGCTCGGCGTCGCGGATTTCCTTTAGTGAAAGCCGCGGTGCCTGGCCGGACTTATATTGCGACCAGCGCTCCTCAACTGCCTTCGCCAATGCCAAGGCTTCGGCATTGCTGCGCTTCGGCGGCGGCTTCGACAGTTCATCGCCGGGCAAGAACACCGGCCATGCGGCTGGTGGCTTGCTGGTGTGCCAATCGGCCTCACCGGCGATCATCGGCTTGGCCGAGGCAACCTTGAACGATCCACCTGCCTGGCCACCTGAAGAGACCGTCTGTTCGCCAGCCAAGTGCTGCAATTGCTGCTGCATGGTGCCACCGATACCACCGGCGCTCACATGCTTCGAACCACCTGCAAGATTCTTCACGACAGCAATTGCATTCGGCGGTCCCCCTATCTGCAACCGGGCGACCTTCTCTTCCTCGACCGTCACCGGACAAATGCGATAGGCATCGTGCCGCTGTGCGATGGTGCCGTCGTCGTCAATGCGGGCAAAATCGATCGCCACCGTGTAAACGAACGCCCGATGCTCGACATAAGCGCCGCTACGGTCCTTGGCACGCACGCTGCCGCAGACATACGTCTTGCCGTCCGCTGCGACCGACCGCAATCCGTCGAACTCCGCGGAACCCGGATTATGCAACAGCCGGGTCACCGCGTTGCGGGCCTTGGACGAGTTGGTGGTGAGCACCGCATCAATCACCTTTTCCGGCTTGATGAAGGACGGCTGATAATAAAATGCCGACGCGGCGGCGAAAAAAATGGTGCCGATGCCGCCCGCGATCGTCGCTGCCGCCAGATTCATTTGCGCCCCGCCCTGTCCGCCAAAGCGCAACGCTCCGCGCCCGGCTGTTGTCTTGGCTTTTGTTTCGGGACACACCGCCCCCACAAAACTCATAGCGCAAACGCCTCTAAAGTTGGTTTCTGCGATGATTACAATTTTTAGTTAGACTCTCGAAAATGCCGGTGTAGAGCGATGTTCGCAATCATATCAATGACATACAGAATGTCACGGCACGCGTCCCGGCGGGTTTCGTAACAATTCCATCATCATAGAAATCGAATGGCACAGCGGTAGTCTGGTGCTAAGAATTGATGGCGTAACACGCGCCATCTCAGCTCATAGCATCGCGCCATGTTTCTCGACCAGCATTCGCTCTTCATTGCCATCGGCGTGTCCTGCACCGCGCTCGCTTTCACGCTGCTCGCGACCTGGATTGTTGCGCGCTCCGAGACCTATCTGCTCACCTGGTCCACCGGGTTGACGCTGACCGTTCTGGCGCTGCTGTTTTATCTTGGTGTCGAGCGCTATGAGCCGAACTATCAGCTCGTCTCCTTCACGCTACTGATCCTCGGTTTTGGCCTGATCTATCGCGGGACCGTTCAGTTCTGCGCCCACCGATCAAATTGGACATTCACCGCAGCGGTCACGCTGCTTGGATTGATGCCAACCGTCTTGGCCTTCGCAACCGGCTATACCGGCATCGGCACAGCCGTCGCGAATTTCGTAATCGCCTTGTTGACCACGCTCGCCGCGCATCAATACTGGAAGACCCGCTCGGAAGCGCCGCTCTTGATGATCGCCAACGCGCTGCTCTATCTCGTCACAGCGCTGTCTTTCGCCGCCTGCGGTTATGTGCTGCTCGCCAATGGCCAATATGTGCTGACCGAACGCCCGTCGAACTGGGCCGAAGAATTCAACTCCCTGATGGTGATTGTCGGGCTCACGGGTATCGGCGCGCTGTCGCTCACCATCAACCAGATCCGCACCACCAACCGGCACAAGTCGGATGCGATGACCGATCCCCTCACCGGCCTGCTGAACCGGCGCGCGCTGTTCGAGGACAGGACGCAGGAAGTGCCGCAGAACACGGCGATCCTGCTGATGGACCTCGATCACTTCAAATCGATCAATGACAGATTTGGTCACGCCGCCGGCGATCGCGTGCTGCGCGTATTCGCCGAAGTCATCTTCTCCAACATCCGCGCCCATGATGTCGGCGCCCGTCTCGGCGGCGAGGAATTCTGCATCCTGCTGTCGTCGTCGAGCCCGAAATCTGCATCTGCAGTCGCGGAGCGCATTCGCTCAACACTGGAAGGACTGGCATTCCAGACGCCGGAGGGCACGATCAATGCCACGGTCAGCGTCGGCGTCGCGATCCGCACATCGGAACCGGAGACGCTACAAGCCCTGCTCAGCCGCGCCGACGCCGCGCTCTACCGCGCCAAAGCCGACGGTCGCAACCGCGTGCATATTTCGGATTTCCATCTGGCGGCGTAAGGCGGATCACGCACTGCAAATCCCGCGCGCCGAAGTCGATTGCACCGGTCGGCCCTTGTGGCTATTCGGATCGGATATCGCAGATATCGAGACGGATTAGACCGCCATGCTGGACAACATATTCAAGACGATCTCAGAGCCGCTTGCACGTCTCGAAGCCCTGATGGATGCCACCCGCAATCAGGTCACCGAATCCAGCGACATGGCAGCGCGCGCGCATGAGGACTTTCTCATTGAGGAACAGTTGCGCAAGTTCGGCCCGACCTTCGTCGCCAAACATGCCACTCACCTGTTCTCACAGGCCTATGAAGACGCCGCAATCTCCGAGATATTTTCTCGCATCGGGACCGCACACAAGACATTCATCGAGATCGGCGTCGAGGATGGCTCAGAAAACACCAGCCGCCTTCTGCTGATGCTCGGCTGGAAAGGATTGTGGATCGAAGGCAATCCGGCTTTCCGTGACCGCATCCGCACCGCTTTCGCAACCGAAATCGCGTCGGGCCAGTTGCAGGTCATCCATGCGATGGTGGACCCGGACAATGTGCAGGCACTGATCGACACCGCCAATCTCGGCCCGGAAGTGGATTTGCTCAGTATCGACGTCGATCAGCACACGTCGCACATCTTCCGTGCCGTGACGACCTCGGCCCGCGCCGCGTGCATCGAATACAACGCCCACTTCCCACCGGGGATAGACTATGAAGTGCCTTATATCGCCGGCGCGGCCTGGAACGGCACCAACTGGTTTGGCGCCAGCCTGCAGAGGCTGGAAATCATCGGCGCCGCAAAGGAACTTGCCCTCGTGGGCTGTGACCTGACGGGGATCAATGCGTTCTTCGTCAGCAAATCCCTGACCGGAGACATGT
>CALRZK010000357.1:0-4693 GCA_943372615.1 Bradyrhizobium ivorense
CAGGTCGTCAATTTCGCACAGGGCGAACTTTTGCTGATCGGCGCCTGGGTGTGCTGGACGCTGCTGACCAAATATCAGGTGTCGTTCTGGCTCGGCATGCCGATGACCCTGGTCTTCATGTTCGCCTTCGGCATTCTGATCCAGGTGGTGATCCTGCGGCCGCTGATCGGCGAACCGATCATTTCGGTCATCATGGTGACCATCGCGCTGTCCGCCGTATTCCAGGCTGCGCTGAAATGGATCTATGGCGTCAATCCGCAGCCATTCCCGCGCGTCTTCACCAGCCAGGCGGTGACCATCGGCAGCCTGCAGATCCAGACCGTTTATGTGATGAGCCTCGTGGTCTCCGTGCTGATGATGGTCGGCATGGCGTGGTTCTTCAAGGTCTCGAAATGGGGCCTCGCGATGCGCGCCACGGCGTTCAATCAGCAGGTGGCGCAGTCGCTCGGCATTTCCGTCAAGACCGTATTCGCCATGGCATGGGCGATCTCGGCGATGGTCTCGGCCGTTGCCGGCGTTGTCGTCGCCGTGGTCAACGGCGTGTCGTCGGGCCTGTCAGTCTACGGCATCAAGGTGTTCCCTGCCGTCATCCTCGGCGGCCTCGATTCCATCGCCGGTGCAGTGGTCGGCGGCATCATCATCGGGCTCCTGGAAAACTTCGCGCAGTTCATCGACAGCGAATATCTACATTGGGGCAATCTCTATGAGATCGCGCCGTTCTACGTGCTCATCATCATTCTCATGATCAAGCCCTACGGCCTGTTCGGCACCAAAGACATCGAGCGGGTATAAGCCATGGCGAATTCCACACTTCTCCCCGCTGGCGACTTCCGCTCCTCCTATGCGGTCGACACGACGATCTTCCCGACCACCACCAGCCGCAATTTTGCGATCCTCGGGGTGATCTTGATCTGTTTCGCGCCGCAAGTGCTGAGCGCCTACTGGCTTAGCCAGCTCATCATCATCGGCATCTACGGCATCGCGGCGCTGGGGCTCAACATCCTGGTCGGCTTTACCGGCCAGATCTCCATCGGCCATGCCGCGTTCTTCCTGCTCGGCGCTTTCACCTCGGCCTATATTTCCAACAAGACATCCGTCCCGGTGTTTTTCGCGATCCCGCTGGCCGGCATCGTGACCGCCATCGTCGGTCTGATCTTCGGACTTCCGGCAGCGCGGCTGAAGGGGCTCTATCTCGTCATCGCCACGCTCGCGGCCCAATATATCCTGATCGATTTCTTCTCGCGCGCCGAATGGTTCTCGGGCGGCTCTGTGCCGGTGATCGCCAAATCATTCTCGATCTTCAACCATGAAGTGAGCGGCGACCGACAATACTTCTACGTGGTGCTGGCCTATGTGGTGGCCAGCTATCTGCTGGTCACCAACCTGATGCGCTCGCGCGACGGCCGCGCGCTGGTGGCTGTGCGTGATCACTACCTCTCGGCCGAGATCATGGGCATCAATCTCACCAAATATCGCACACTCTCCTTCGGCCTCGCCGCATTCTTTGCCGGCATCGCCGGCGCGCTCTACGCGCATAACCAGCTCGTGGTCTCCAACGAAGGGTTTGGCATCGAGCGCTCGATCCTGTTCCTGGCGATGGTGATCATCGGCGGCACCGGCTCGATCATGGGCACGCTGATGGGCACGGCTTTCGTGGTGCTGGTGCCGGAAGCGATGGAATGGATCAGCATGGAGCTGAAAGGCGGCGTCATCGACAAGGCGCTGGCGCTCAACAACAATCTCACATTTCTGCGCGAGATCGCCATCGGCGTCGTCATCATCGCCTTCCTGGTGTTCGAACCAGACGGGCTCGCGCATCGCTGGCGACAGATCAAGGCTTACTGGAAGCTCTACCCGTTCTCGCATTGAGAACGGCGGACTGCTCACGATCATAAAACATAAAACGCTGGGAGAATGCTCATGACGATGAAATCACTTATGACCTCCGCATCACTTGCGCTGTTGATTGCCGGCGCCTCCGTCTCTGCACAAGCGCAGATCGCGGTTGGCCATCTCGCTGACTATTCCGGCGGCACGTCCGACGTCGGCACGCCCTATGGCCAGGGCGTGGTCGATACCTTCGCCTGGATCAACAAGAATGGCGGCATCGGCGGCAAGCAGGTCAATCTCGACAGCAACGATTACGGATATCAGGTGCCGCGCGCCATCGCGCTGTACAAGAAGTGGTCGGGCGGCGAGAAGGTCTCGGCCATCATGGGCTGGGGCACGGCCGATACCGAAGCGCTCACCGGCTTCCTCGCGCAGGACAAGATCCCCGATCTCTCCGGCTCCTATTCCGCAGCGCTGACAGATCCGACCGGTGCCGGCGGCAAGGCGAAGCCTGCTCCCTACAATTTCTTCTATGGCCCGAGCTATTCAGACGCACTGCGCGCCGAGCTCACCTGGGCTGCGGAAGACTGGAAGACCAAGGGCAAGTCCGGCAAGCCGAAATATGTCCATATGGGCGCCAACCATCCTTATCCGAATGCACCAAAGGCGGCGGGTGAAGCGCTTGCCGCCGAACTCGGCTTCGAGGTTTTGCCGCCGCTGGTGTTCGCACTCTCGCCGGGCGACTACTCGGCGCAATGCCTGAGCCTGAAGAGCTCCGGCGCCAATTATGCCTATCTCGGCAACACCGCGGCTTCCAACATCTCGGTGATGAAGGCCTGCAAGGCGGCCGGCGTGGACATCCAGTTCATGAGCAATGTGTGGGGCATGGACGAGAACGCCGCGAAGGCTGCGGGCGATGCCGCCGATGGCGTGATCTTCCCGCTGCGCACGGCAGTGGGCTGGGGCGGCAATGCGCCGGGCATGAAGGTCGTGCAGGAGATTTCAAAGATCTCAGACCCCACCGGCAAGGTCTATCGCCCGGTGCATTACATCGCTGGCATCTGTAGCTCGCTCTACATGAAGGAAGCGATCGAATGGGCTGCGAAGAATGGCGGCACCAATGGCGAGAACGTCGCCAAGGGTTTTTATCAGAAGAAGGACTGGGTGCCGGCCGGCATGGAAGGCGTCTGCAATCCCTCGACCTGGACCGACAAGGATCACCGCCCGACCACCAAGGTCGATCTGTATCGCTCCAAGGTGTCCGGCTCGACCGATGGCGATCTCAACGACCTGATGGCGAAGGGCACGGTCAAGCTTGAGAAAGTGAAGACCGTCGATCTGCCGCGCAAGCCGGAATGGCATGGGTGGTAGTTTCCTTCTCCCCGCCTGCGGGGAGAAGGTGGCGTCGCAAAGCGGCGCCGGATGAGGGGGAGCCTCCGCAAGCCGTGAGCGTGTGGAGAGCCCCCTCACCCGACTTCCACGCGCTTCGCGCGTTACAGTCGACCTCGCCCCGCAAGCGGGGAGAGGTTAGCAAGAGGCGCAATTCGAGAGTCTAATCGATGCAGACAGCCACCGACACACGCGCGCAGGCCGCAACGATTGCAGCCCCCGCCCCCCTGCTCGATGTCCGCAATATCGAGGTCGTCTATGACGACGTCATCCTTGTGCTGCGCGGCCTCAGTATTGAGGTGCCGAAGGGAGCCATTGTCGCGCTGCTCGGCGCCAATGGCGCCGGCAAATCGACCACGCTGAAGGCGATCTCCGGTCTGCTCAAGACCGAGGACGGCGAAGTCACGCGCGGTGAGATCATGTTCGACGGCGAGCGGATCGACGGCACCGATCCCGACAAGATCGTTCGGCGCGGCATCTTCCAGGTCATGGAAGGACGCCGCATCGTCTCCGACATGACGTGTCAGGAAAACCTCCGCCTCGGCGCCTTCACGCGGCGCGACAACGAGGTCTCTGCCGACATCGACATGGTCTACGATTACTTCCCGCGCCTGAAAGAACGCACCGGCCTTGCCGGCTATCTCTCCGGCGGCGAGCAACAGATGCTGGCCATCGGGCGCGCGCTGATGGCACGGCCGAAGATGATCCTGATGGATGAACCGAGCATGGGCCTATCGCCGCTGCTGGTGAAGGAGGTGTTCGCCATCATCAAGAAGATCAATCGCGATCTCGGCGTCACCATTCTCCTGGTCGAGCAGAATGCGCGCGCGGCGCTCTCCGTCGCCAGCCATGGCTACATCATGGAACAGGGCAAGGTCGTGCTCGACGGCACCGCCGACGAACTGCGCGACAATGAGGACGTGAAGGAGTTCTATCTCGGCGGCGCCGGCGACCAGCGCAAGAGTTTCAAGAACCTCAAGAGCTTCAAGCGGCGCAAACGGTGGCTCTAGTTTTGCACGAGCTGATCACGGCAAACCGGCCCGGCACAGACGCCCGTCTTGCGCGCCAGGATCGCACGCACGCGGCGCGAGACGAGGAACACGATCGCGGCCATGCTGATTGCAGCCGCGACGATCAAGCCGCGCTTGAGGGACGATCCGTCCTCCAGCAGCAACGCGCGGCCGGACGCACCGAGATAATTGAAGAAGACCAGCTGCGGCGCCGTGCAGATCGTCGTGATCAGGAAGTAAGGCAGCAGGCCGATCTTGGTGAGGCCGAACAGATAATTCTGCGCAGAGTTCGGCATCGGGCCGAAGAAGCGCATCAAAGCCATGATGCGCCAGCCCTCGTCATTCACCGCCTGCGCAATCAAACGCCAGGTGGGCCGCTTCTCGATCTGCCGATCGACCCAGTCGCGCAGCACATAGCGCGCCAGCAGAGCGGCCAGCATCGACGCGACAGCGGCAACTGGCAG
>CALRZK010000358.1:0-4687 GCA_943372615.1 Bradyrhizobium ivorense
TGCCGCGATCAGGGTTGATGAATCGCTGAAGGCCGGTCCATAACCCCGTTTACGACGGCGGGATGACCGCCACAGACTTTCGAAGGAATGGCGACGCGTGGCAAACATCAATCAGAAGATCGCAGACGAACTTGGCGTGCGCGAACAGCAAGTCGCGGCGACGGTGGAACTGCTCGACGGGGGCGCCACCGTGCCGTTCGTCGCGCGCTACCGCAAGGAAATCACCGGCGGTCTCGACGACGCGCAGCTGCGCACGCTGGAAGAACGCCTGACCTATCTGCGCGAACTGGAAGACCGCCGCAAGGTGATCCTGGAATCGGTGCGCGAACAGGGCAAGCTCGACGCAACCGTCGAAGCCGCGATCATGACCGCCGACACCAAGGGCCGTCTCGAAGACATCTATCTGCCGTTCAAGCCGAAGCGCCGCACCAAGGCGGAGATCGCCAAGGAAGCCGGCCTGATGCCATTGGCGGACATGCTGCTCGCCGAACCACAGAACGATCCGAAGGTGGTGGCCGAACCCTACATCAATGCCGACAAACAGGTCGCAGATGTCACCGCAGCGCTCGATGGCGCGCGCGCGATCCTGGTCGAACGTTTTGCCGAAGACGCGGATCTCATCGGCGCGCTGCGCGAGCAGATGTGGTCGAATGGCGTGATGGCCTCGAAGGTGCGCGACGGCAAGAAGGCCGAGGGCGAGAAGTTCAAGGACTACTTTGATTTCTCCGAGCCGCTGCACAAGCTGCCGTCGCATCGCGTGCTGGCGCTGTTCCGCGGCGAGAAGGAAGAAGTGCTCGACCTCGCGATGCAGCCCGAGCCAGTGCCGGCCGTGCCCGTGCCGACCACGACGCCAAGCTCGTATGAGATGAAGATTATGGCGCGCGTCGGCGTGTCGGACAAAGGCCGCCCCGGCGACAAGTGGCTGACCGACACCGTGCGCTGGGCCTGGCGCACCAAGATCCAGGTGCATCTCAATATCGATCTGCGCATGCGCTTGTGGACCTCAGCGGAAGAAGAAGGCGTGCGCGTGTTCGCATCGAACCTGCGCGACCTCCTGCTGGCCGCGCCCGCGGGCGCACGCGTCACCATGGGTCTCGATCCCGGCTTCCGCTCGGGCGTGAAGACCGCCATCATCGACGCCACCGGCAAAGTGGTCGCGACGACCACGATCTATCCGCACGAGCCGCAGCGTGCATGGGACGCTTCGCTGGCGATCCTCGGCAAGCTCGCCGTGCAGCACAAGGTCGAGCTGATCGCCATCGGCAACGGCACCGCCTCGCGCGAGACCGACAAGCTGGCGAGCGACCTGCTCAAGCTGTTGCCGGATCTCAAGATGACCAAGATCGTGGTCTCGGAAGCCGGCGCGTCGGTTTATTCGGCCTCGGCCTTCGCCTCGGAAGAACTGCCGGAGCTCGACGTGACGCTGCGCGGCGCCGTCTCGATCGCGCGCCGCCTGCAGGATCCGCTGGCAGAACTGGTGAAGATCGATCCGAAGGCGATCGGCGTCGGCCAGTATCAGCACGATCTCGGCGAGAGCAAACTCGCACGCTCGCTGGATGCCGTGGTGGAAGACTGCGTGAACGGTGTCGGCGTCGATCTCAACACAGCATCGGCACCGCTGCTGGCACGCGTGTCGGGCATCGGCAGCGGCCTAGCCCAGAGCATCGTGCAGCATCGCGATGCCAATGGCCCGTTCAAGTCGCGCAAGGGGCTGAAGGACGTTCCACGTCTCGGACCGAAAGCGTTCGAGCAATGCGCGGGCTTCCTGCGCATCAATGACAGCGAAGATCCGCTCGACAAGTCCGGCGTGCATCCGGAAGCCTATCCGCTGGTGCGCAAGATCATCGAGGCCACCAAGAGCGACATCCATGCGCTGATCGGCAATGCCGAGGTGCTGCGCAAGGTGCAGCCGAAGAGCTTTGTCGATGACACGTTCGGTCTGCCGACCGTCACCGACATCCTAAAAGAGCTGGAGAAGCCTGGCCGCGATCCGCGTCCTGCCTTCAAGGCCGCGGTGTTCATGGAAGGCGTCGAGAAGGTCTCCGACCTCAAGCCCGGCATGATCCTGGAAGGCACGGTGACAAACGTCGCCGCCTTCGGTGCCTTCGTCGATGTCGGCGTGCATCAGGACGGCCTGATCCACATCTCGGCAATGTCCAGGACCTTCATCAAGGATCCGCGTGAGGTCGTGAAGCCCGGCGATATCGTCAAGGTGAAGGTGCTGGAGGTCGAGGTCGATCGCAAGCGCATCGCATTGTCGCTACGTATGGACGATCCGATCGGCGCCAAGGAAGATCGCCCGAAAGCCGGCCCGCGCTTCAGCGAAAAGAACATGACCTCGCGCGCACCGGGCAAGCCGGAGGCCGGCGGTGGTGCATTTGCGGAAGCGATGCGCCGGGCCGCGGAAAAGGGCAACAACAAGGGGCGCTAACCCCGGAAATCATGCGGAAGGGACGACATCTGCGCCCTTCCGCCCCGGTGCATTGCTGGTGGCCATCGCCTATAGGTGGCCGCAGCTACATATGCGCCAGGGCCGCTTCTGCATGCTTTCACGAATCAAAGTCTGGGCCCGCGCCATCAAGACGGATGTCCACGCCGTCTATCTCGCCGCGCGTGATCCCCGAGTGCCGTGGTTTGCAAAAGCCCTGGCCATCGCCGTCACGGCCTATGCGCTGTCCCCCATCGACCTCATCCCCGATTTCATTCCGGTGCTCGGCTATCTCGACGATCTCCTGATCGTTCCGCTGGGCATTCTGCTCGTGGTGCGGCTGGTGCCGGCCGACGTCATGGCTGAATACCGCATCAAGGCCCGCGAGGCCGCAAAGCGACCGGTCAGCAAGGCCGGCATGATCGCCATCATAGGGCTTTGGATCGCTGGCGCTCTGCTGATGGGCTGGCTTGGCTATCGCTACTGGACACGAAGCTAGACAATCGCTCCGTCGCCTGCTCCGCCGCGGGAAGAACGGCCTCGATCGTCACGCCGTCGCCGTCCGATGCAATCGTGAGTGTCCCGCCCAGCGCCCAGACGCGCTCGCGCATGCCGATCAGACCGAAGCCGGAGTGACCATCCGGATCGAGCCCGCGGCCATTATCGCTGATGCAGACGATCAGGCCGCTACTCGCCCCTTCATCTTCGCTATCTTCGAATGGATCAACCGAGACACGCACCTCAGTCGCCTGCGCATGGCGAAATACATTAGTCAGTGCTTCCTGCACGACACGATAGGCTGTCAGTTCGGCAGCTTCACCATATCGAGCCAACGTCGGCGCGATCCGGCTCTCGATTACGATCGCTGGATAGGTGTCACGCCAGAGCCGGAGCAAGGCTTCGATCGCTTCCAGGAGTCCGAGATCGACAAGTCCCGCCGGGCGCAGGCGCTCGAGTATCCTGCGATTATACTGCTGCAGAACATTGATCTGCTCGAGGATGGCGGCGCCATGTTTCGACAACGCTCCCATTCCCACAGGGTCTCGCTCCGCCAGTCGCATCACAGCGCCGGCATGAGCGCGCAGCGCAAAGAGATGCGGACCGAACTCGTCGTGCAATTCGCGCGCAATATCCTTGCGTTCGAGATCCTGCAGCGAGACCAGGCGTTCCGACAACCGCCGCCGATCTTCGAGCGCGCCTGCCAGTGTCGCAGCCAGATGGTTGAGCCGTTCGCACAATGCTGCCAACTCCGGTGCGCCGGAGGGCGCAACACGAGCCTGATACTGCCCGGCTTCGATATCGATCATCGCCCGCGACAACGCATCGAGCGGCGCCAGCGCTCGTCTGACCACCATGCTTGTCACGACGAACAGCACGACAGCGACAATGATGCCGAGCACGAGTTGCGTCACGATGCCATCCCAGATTTCCTGCATCTCATCATCGGGATGCGAGGTGATCGACAGCGTCTGCTGCTTGCCTCCCGCGGAAACAGGCACCGTGACCGAAATCCGCTCGGGATGGATCAGCGCGACGAACCAGGCCGGCGGCGTGTTTGCGCCATCGTCAGGCTTCGCATTCTCGCGTTCAGGCGTCGTCGCTCCGTCGCGGACAATGCTGACATGGCGCAACCGATTGAGGTCTGCGACGATCTTGTCGAGCCGCGTCTCGGCATCCGGCGCATCGCTGAGACCGGGACTGACGCTTTCGATCACTTCGCGTGCCAACCCGATGGCGCTGCGGTCCTCCGCCTGCACGCGCGGGCCGGCTTCCAGCACGAGACGCGCCACATTGGCGGCCAGACCGAGCGCCAGCACGATTCCGACAAGACAATTGATCCGGGCGCGCAGCGACAGGCTTCGCCACATGACACTTCCACTCGCTTCCCGCCCGCATGCGGGGACTATGAACTTGACAGTCAAATTCAGCGGCGTTCAAATCAAACCACACACGACCTTCGGTTGCCAATCATGTCATTCCGGAGGCGAGCCGATTGCATCGCCGCACACGCATCCTCGCAAATGCAGCGCAGCAATCCGGACGCAGCCCGGCTTCGGCCGAAACAGTCGCGGGAGCCTCCCATGCGCGTGCTGATCGTCGATGATCACCCCATCATCACATCGGGCTGTCGAGCGGTGTTCTCCGACGATGCTGATATCGAACTGCTGGAAGCCTCCGACGCCGCCAGCGGCGAGCAGATGTTCCTCACCGGCGATCCCGACATCTGTATCATCGACATCAATCTGCCGACGGTCTCCG
>CALRZK010000359.1:0-4685 GCA_943372615.1 Bradyrhizobium ivorense
CATGAGCGCCATCTTCAAGGCGATGGAGAAGATGGAAGCCAAGGCGAAGAAGATCGCCGCGCATCAACTCGAAGCGTCCGAAGGCGACATCGTCATCGAGAATGGCGAGTTCAAAGTGGCCGGCACCGACAAATCCATCGCTTTGCCGATGGTCGCGCTTGCCGCCTATACCGCGCATAACCTCCCGGACGGCATGGAGCCCGGCCTGAAGGAAAGCGCGTTTTACGATCCGACGAACTTCACCTTCCCCGCAGGCACTTACATCTGCGAGGTGGAGATCGATCCCGGCACCGGCAAGACCGAGATCATCGACTTCGTTGCCGTCGACGATTTCGGCCGTCTCATCAATCCGATGATCGTCGAAGGCCAGGTGCATGGCGGCCTCGCCCAGGGCATCGGCCAGGCCATGCTGGAAGCTGCCGTCTATGACGACAACGGCCAGCCGGTGACGGCATCCTTCATGGATTACGCCATGCCGCGCGCCGATGATGTGCCGTCATTCAAGATCTCGCATTCCATCACGCTCTGCCCCGGCAATCCGCTCGGCATCAAGGGCTGTGGCGAGGCTGGCGCGATTGGCTCGTCGCCCGCAGTGATCAATGCGATCACCGATGCGCTCGGCCATAACAAGCTGGAAATGCCGGCCACGCCCGGCCGTGTCTGGGAAGCGCTGCAGTTGCAGCAGGCAGCAGAGTAAGGGAGGCGATCATGTACGAGACCACCTATCACCGCGCCGCCAGTGTCGACGAAGCCACCGCGCTGCTTGCCAAGAATCCCGACGCCAAGTTCCTCGCCGGCGGCCACACGCTGCTGCCGGTGATGAAGCAACGCCTCGCCGGTCCGAGTGATGTGATCGACATCGCTCGCATCAAGGACCTGATCGGCATCGAAGCGACCTCCGATACGCTGATCATCAAGGCAGCAACGACCTATTACGACATCACACAAAGCGCCGAAGCCAAGAAAGCCATCCCGGCCATTGTCCATTTGACCGAAGTGCTCGGCGACCCCGCCGTGCGCTATCGCGGCACGATCGGCGGATCTCTCGCCAACAACGATCCCGCGGCGGATTACCCCGCCGCCGTGCTCGCTTTGAATGCCACGGTTAAAACCAACAAGCGCGACATCGCCGCGGTGGATTTCTTCCAGGGCCTGTTCACGACGGCGCTGGAAGAGAACGAGATCATCACCGCGGTCTCGTTCCCGATCCCCGCAAAGGCTGGTTACGCCAAGATGCGCCACCCGGCCTCGCGCTTTGCGATGACCGGCGTGTTCGTGGCGCAGATGAAAGACGGCGAAGTCCGCGTCGCGGCAACGGGCGCGGCACAGGACGGCGTGATGCGCGTGTCGGCCATCGAAGCTGCGCTGAAATCCAACTGGTCAGCCGGCGCGATCGACAGCGTGTCGATCGCCGCCGATGGCCTGATGGGCGACATCCACGGCTCCGCCGCTTACCGCGCCAATCTCATCAAGGTGATGGCACAGCGCGCGGTGGACGCAGCGGGGTAAAAACTACAGTCATCCCGGCATTCGCCGGGATGACTGTTAGGCATACCGCGCAATCGCCAGCGCGCTCACATCCAGCTCCGGCGCCTTGCCGGAGATCTGGTCCGACAACACCCGCGCCGTGCCACAAGCCATGGTCCAGCCGAGCGTGCCGTGACCGGTGTTGAGATGAAGATTGCCGAATTTCGTGGGCCCCACGATCGGCGGGCCATCCGGCGTCATCGGCCGCAAGCCGCTCCAGAACGTCGATTGCGCGAGATCGCCGGCTTTCGGGAACAGATCGGTCAGCGACTTGTCGAGCGGCAGGCGGCGCGGCGCGGTCGGCTGCGGCGTGTAGTTGCCGACCTCCGCCGTGCCGCCGACGCGGATGCGATCGCCGAGGCGCGTGATCGCCACCTTGTAGGTCTCGTCCATGACCGTCGATTCCGGCGCAACGCTCGCATCCGTAATCGGCACCGTCAGCGAATAGCCCTTCACCGGATAGACCGGCGCATCGATGCCGAGCGGGCGCAGCAGCAGCGGCGAGAAACTGCCCAGCGCCATCACATACTGATCGGCCGTGAACACGCCCTTGTTCATCGTCACCTGCGCGACGCGGCCACCGCTGACATCCACCGACTTGATGGTCGTCTCATAGATGAACTTCACGCCGAGGCCGGCGGCGATCTTCTCCAGCGCCTGCGTGAACAGATGGCAATCGCCCGTCTCGTCATCGGGCAGCCGCAAGCCGCCGATGAACAGATCCTGCACACCGGCCAGGCCCGGCTCATATTGCACGCAGCCGGCTTTATCGAGCACCTGATAGGGCACGCCATACTGCTTGAGAATCTCGATATCATTGGCCGCGCCATCGAGCTGCTTCTGCTTGCGGAACAGCTGCAACGTGCCCTGGCTGCGCTCGTCATAGGCGATGCCGGTGTCGGCACGCAGCGCGCGGAGCTGATCGCGGCTGTATTCGGCGATGCCGACCATGCGCGACTTGTTGAGCGCATAACGTTCGCTCGTGCAGTTGCGCAGCATCTGCAACAGCCAGCGCCACTGATACGGATCGGCCTGCGGACGCACCACCAGCGGGCCGTATTTGTCCATGATCCAGCCGATCGCCTTTTGCGGCACACCCGGCCCCGCCCATGGCGACGCATAGCCCGGCGATACTTCGCCGGCATTGCCGAACGAGGTTTCCAGCGCCGGGCCGGGCTGCCGGTCGATCACCGTCACCTCATGGCCTGCCTTGGCGAGATAGTAAGACGTGGTGACGCCGATCACACCGGCGCCGAGAACGAGAACCTTCATAGTGCAGTCATCCCAGCACGACCGCGCCAGCGCGTGTCGATTTCCTCAGCATAGATACGTTCGTAGCGGCGACCGAGCGATGTCAGCATCTCGTAGCCGATGGTGCCGGCCGCGGAGGCGAGATCGTCGATCGATTGATGCCCGCCGATGATTTCCACTTGCGAACCGCGTGCCAACGCGCTCTCGGGCAGCTCGCTGCAATCCACGATCAGCGAGTCCATCGAGACGCGCCCTGCCACCGGCAGCCGCTTGCCGCGGAAGTAGACGGCACCATTCGTGCCGAACGCACGTTGCAGGCCGTCCGCATAGCCGATGGAAAGTGTCGCCAGCCGCGTCGGCTTTGCTGTCTGCAGAGACCAGCCATAGCCGACATGCGCACCGGCCTCGACATCGCGCACCTGAACCACCTGTGCCGTGAGCCTGATGACCGGCAGCATCGGATTGGTCTGGCCGGGCAGCGGATTGATGCCGTAAAGCGCAGCGCCGGGGCGGACGAGATCGTGGTGAAAGCCGCCGCCGATAAAGATGCCAGAGGAATTGGCGAGGGATTTGCGGACGCCCGGAAATTGCTGCGCCAGCGCGGCAAAGGTGGCGCGCTGATACTCATTGGCGGGATGCGCAGCTTCATCAGCACAAGCCAAATGGCTCATCACCAGGGTCACATCGATGCCGGGCAAAGGCTTTTCGACGAACTGTGCGACTTCCCGCGCGGTCATCCCGAGCCGCGACATGCCGCTATCGACCTGCACGACTGCAGGAAGCTTCCGCCCGGATTCACGCGCCTGTAGCGACCATGCCTGCGCCTGATCGAGCGAGTTCAGCACCGGCACGATACCCGCCGCAGCACAATCGCCCTCGCCGCCGAGCGGCAGGCCATTGAGGACATAGATCGTCACATCGCGCGGCAGATGGCGGCGCAAATCCAGCGCCTCATCGAGATGCGCGGTGAAGAAGGTGCGGCAGCCGGCCTGATACAGCGCCGGAGCCACCCGGTCGGCGCCGAGCCCGTAGGCATCCGCCTTGACCACGCCCGCACAGGTGACATTGGGGCCGACCTTGCCGGCGAGCAGGCGATAATTGCGCCCGATCCCTGCGAGATCGATGGTCAGCACCGCGCTGGCGTGCTGCACAACGTCATTCATGTCCACCCGCGCCAACATGACCGCCACCCCATCCGAGGACTAACGAGTCACTATCTCACCGAATTCATGGCGCTTTACGTCGATTTAGGCCACTGATACGATCACCAACGCCGGATTTCGGCAATTTCTGTCCACTTATTAGCGAATTCCTTTATTTCGAGGCATCATGTCCGCCGACCTCGATTCCATCGACCGAAAAATCCTCCGCGAGATCGTGCAGGATGCCCGCATCAGCCAGATGGCGCTGGCCGAAAAGGTCGGCCTGTCGCCCACCGCCTGCACCCGCAGGCTGGGCGCGCTGGAGAAAAAGGGCATTGTCCGCGGCTATGCCGCGGAGGTGGATGCGGCCGAGCTCGGCTACATGATGACGGTGCATGTCCACATCACGCTGGACAAGCAGAGCGAGGATGCGCTCTCGGCCTTCGAGCGCGCCATCGCGCAGTGTCCGGATGTGGTGTCCTGTTATCTGATGTCGGGCAATGACGACTATCTCGTCCATGTCCAGGCGCGCGACATGCAGGATTACGAGCGCATCCACAAACAGCATCTGTCGCGCATGCCGGGGGTGTCACGCTTGCATTCAAGCTTCGCGATGCGGACGGTGGTGAAGCGCGGCGTGTCGCTGTCGGCGCTGAAGGGGTAGCTTTCTTACCTCGCCCCGCTTGCGGGGAGAGGTCGCCGCGTCTTCGCGGCGGGTGAGGGGGCTCTCCACATGCTCCGAGCCCGCGGAGAGCCCCCTCATCC
>CALRZK010000360.1:0-4683 GCA_943372615.1 Bradyrhizobium ivorense
CCAGGAAGGCGACGATGGGCGCGACTTCCTTCGCGAGACCAAGCCGGCGCTGCGGCACGCGATCGACGACCTTTTCCACTGGCGCAGGCGAGCCGCGACCGACGCGGGCATCGACGATGGCCGACAGCATGCGGCTGTCGATCAGGCCGGGGCAGACCGCGTTCACGCGTATATTGGTGCCCGTGCATTCCTGCGCGGCGCTCTTTGTCAGTCCGATCACGGCATGCTTGCTCGCACTATAGACGGCCACTTCGGCCGAGCCGATCAGGCCGGCGATGGACGCCGTGTTGATGATCGAGCCACGATCCTGCTTCAGCATCACCGGCAGCACATGCTTCATGCCGAGGAAGACGCCGACCACATTGACGTCCAGCACCTTTCGGAAGTCGGCAAGCGAGGCCTTCACGATCGGCGTGATCGTGCCTTCGATGCCGGCATTGTTGTAGAAGATATCGATGGTGCCGAAGCGCTTCACGGCGGCCGCGACATAGCCGATCACGTCCTCTTCGCTGGTCACGTCGGCGGTGATGGCGAGGGCTTCGGCAGAGGCGGGGAGGTCGGCAATCGCGCGCTCCAGCGCGGCGGCGTCGCGATCCACGGCGACGATTTTGGCGCCGCGGGCAGCCAGCAGTTTGATGGTCTCCGTGCCGATCACCCCGGCAGCCCCGGTGACGACAGCGATCCTGCCATCCAGACGAATTCCGTCGGCCATAAGCGTTCTCCCTGATGCTCTCCGGTTGCCCCGGATTGTCGGCCGGTCAGTCCGGCTCTGGGTGAACTATTTCATGCGGGGATGGGGCTGACCAGACGGTGGTATGGGGAGCATGGCGCCCTTCCGTCGCCGCATTCCACGTGTTAACCGGAGGCGATTGCGCGGCCATTCCCCTACAATGTCGCGAGCCTGATTCTCGTTGAGCGCCGCTGCATGTTCCGAACTTTGACCATTGCCGGATTTGCGGCCCTTCTGGCTGCGACCTCGCTGTCCACCGTCCCGGTGCACGCGCAGTTCGGCCCGTTGTTCGGTGATCCGCCGCCGCGCCCGCCGGGCAGCGTGCCGCGCGGCCAGCAACAGCAGCTGCCGCCACAGCAGTTAGAAGACGACGAGAACGTGCCCGAGCTGCCGCAGGGCCGGCTGCTGCCGGCCCGTCCGGCTCCGGGCATGGGCGCCCCGCCGCCCGGTGCCGTGCAGTCGCAGCCGCTTGCTCCGCCGCCGGGCAGCAATGTCACGACCATCCCGCAGAACAATCCGCAGGTCGGTCGCCCGGGCGATCAGCCGCCGCCGCTGGGCGTGACGCCGAGTCCGCCCGGCCAGCCGCAGCAGCCTGGCGTCGCCAATGCGCCCCCCGCCGGTGCGCCCAACCCGAACGCCAAGCAGGCGCCGAAGAACGCCCCGCCGCCGGCCGCAACCTTGCAGCCCGGCGACGAGGTGGTGACCGAGCCGCCGGCGCAGAAGATTCCGAACAAGAAGGCGGCGTTCTCCGGTCTCGACAAGATCACCGGCCGCATCATCAATTTCGATGCCGATATCGGCGAGACCGTGCAGTTCGGCGCGCTGCGCGTGAAGACCGATGCCTGCTACACGCGTCCGGCGACGGAAGCGGCCAACACCGACGCATTTGTCGAAGTCGACGAGATCACCCTGCAGGGCGAAGTGAAGCGTATCTTCTCCGGCTGGATGTTCGCGGCCAGCCCCGGCCTGCACGGCGTCGAGCATCCGATCTACGACATCTGGCTGAGCGATTGTAAGCAGCCCGAAGTGGTGGCTGCTGCGCCGGAGACGCGCCCGGCGCCCGCCGCAGCGCAGAAGCGTCCGCCGCCGCCGAAACAGGCGCCGCGCCCGCAGCCCCAGCAGCAACTGGCGCCGCCGCCGGGCTTCCCGGCGTTTAGGCAGTAACAAGCACCGCAGCCGTAGGATGGGTTGAGCGCCGACGCGATAACCCATCGGCGGAGTTTGCCGCATCGTTCGGCCGATCGGTTTTCGCTGCGCTCAACCCATCCTACGATTGCGAGATGATCTCCAGAACGTCCGCGCCTGACGTCACCGCCGGCAGCGCGTCGAAATCCGCGACATCGTCGAGCGCAGCGTCGAGCAGGAGCCGATAGCGATCACGTGGCACTTCGATCGCGCCAAAACTGCGCAGATGCTCTGTCACATATTGGGTGTCGAGCAGGCCGTAGCCGCCGGCGATCAAACGCGCGACCAAATGCACCAGCGCCACTTTCGAGGCATCGCGGGCATTGTGGAACATGCTCTCGCCGAAGAATGCGCGGCCGAGTGACACGCCATAGAGGCCGCCGACAAGATCGTCATTCTCCCAGACCTCGACGCTATGCGCATGCCCCATCTCGTGCAGCGCGCCGTAGAGATCGCGAATGCGCTTGTTGATCCAGGTATCCTCGCGATCGGGCTTTGGCGCGGCGCATTCGGACATGACGCGCTTGAACGCGCGATCGACAGTGACGGAGAACTGATCGGACCGCACCGTGCGCGCCAGCCGCGAGCTGACGCGAAAACCCTCCAGCGGGATCACGCCACGGATTTCCGGCTCGACCCAGAACAGGCCGGGATCGTCGGCGCTTTCCGACATCGGGAAGATGCCGCAGGCATAAGCGCGCAGCAGCAGTTCGGGCGTGATGTCGGATGATGCGGAGTCGCGTGAGCTCATCTCGATAGGCTAACAGAATTGGACGATAAGCGCGACCGGCTTGCTTGTCGCGGCAGCTGTCCTAACCTGCGGGGACGGATAGGAGACGTGCATCATGACGGATCACCGTATCGTCGTTGTTGGCGGTGGCTTTGGCGGGCTCGAGACCGTGTATCGGCTGCGCGGGGTCGATGCGCGCATCACGCTGGTTGATCGCCGCAATCATCATCTGTTCCAGCCCCTGTTGTATCAGGTTGCGACAGCCTCGCTGGCGACGTCCGAGATCGCATGGCCGATCCGTTACCTGCTGCGTGGGCGCAAGGATGTCACCACGCTGCTGGGCACAGTGGTTGGCGTCGATCCCATCTCCAAGCATGTGCAACTCGATGACGGACAGGCGTTGCCTTACGATACGCTCGTGCTCGCCACAGGCGCCGGCCATGCCTATTTCGGCCACGACGAATGGGAGCCTTTCGCACCGGGCCTGAAGACGCTCGAAGATGCCACCACCATTCGTCGCCGCATCCTCACCGCTTTTGAGCGCGCAGAGGGCACGAATGATGCAGACGAGCGGGCGGCATTGCTGACTTTCGTGGTCATCGGCGCCGGTCCGACAGGTGTCGAGCTCGCCGGCACCATTACCGAAATGGCGCGTTCGACATTGCCCGACGATTTCCGCAATATCGATACGCGCCAAGCCCGCGTGGTTTTGATTGAAGCCGGCTCGCGCGTGCTTGCGAATTTCCCCGAAGATCTGTCCGCCTATGCGCAGCGCTCGCTGGAAAAGCTCGGCGTCGAGGTCGCACTCGGAAACGCTGTGTCCGAATGCAGCGCCGGAGGCGTTGTCTTTGGCGATACGCGATTGCCGGCACGGACGATTATCTGGGCGGCAGGCGTGCGCGCATCACCCGCAGCCGAATGGCTTGGCGTTGCGGCAGATCGTGCGGGGCGGTTGCAGGTCGCGCCTGATCTCACTGTGCCCGGTCATCCCAATGTCTTCGCCGTCGGCGACACCGTCAGCATTGCTGCGCCCGATGGTTCGCCTGTGCCTGGCATCGCGCCGGCCGCAAAGCAGGAAGGGCGCTACGTTGCCAACGCCATCAGGCAACGCCTGCGCGGCGAGACGCCGGCACCGTTCCGCTATCGGCACGACGGCAGCCTTGCGCAGATCGGCAAGCATCTCGCGGTGATCGACTTCGCCCGCTTCAGGCTGCGCGGTGCGATCGCGTGGTGGATCTGGGGCATCGCCCACATCTATTTCCTGATCGGCCTGCGCAACCGGCTCGCCGTGGCCCTGAACTGGCTGTGGATCCACACGCTCGACCAGCGCGGCGCGCGGCTGATCACACAAGGGAGGGCGGTGCTGGATAAGAAGTAGGATGGGTTGAGCGCAGCGAAACCCCATCAGCAGAACGATGCGGCAAACCCCGCCGATGGGTTATCGCGAAGACGCTCAACCCATCCTACGGCACCCAGTTACTTTTGCTCGTATCTCGCGGCTGCGAAGGAAACGCTTGCCGATTGCGTGCCGGACGGTCTCTGGTGTTAGCTTGTCGCACGTGTCGCAGAACACGATCGATATGCCGGAGGGGACGCCGTGGCGTTGGGCTGGAAGAAGATCGCACCGCTTGTCGTCTGGCTGGTGCTGTATGTGATGCCGATACCGACGGGCCTCGTCGCCGATCAGTGGCATTACTTTGCGGTCTTCGCGGCCGTCATCACCGGCCTGATCCTGGAATCGATGCCGGTCGGCGCGGTCGGACTCATCGGCCTGACCTTCGCAGGCGTGATGGGCTATGTGGAGCACGATCCGAACAAGTCGCTGCGCTGGATGCTCGGTGGTTTCGCTGAAAGCACGGTGTGGCTGATCGTCGGCGCCTTCGTGTTCTCCATCGGTTATCGCAAGAGCGGTCTTGGCCGGCGACTGGCACTGTTGCTGGTGCGCGGTCTCGGGCGGAGCACATTGGGACTCGGCTACGCCGTCGCGTTTTCCGATCTCGTACTCGCGCCCGCGACACCGTCGAACACCGCGCGTAGC
>CALRZK010000361.1:0-4676 GCA_943372615.1 Bradyrhizobium ivorense
ATCGCCGTCAGCGCCATCGTGTCGAGGACGTCGTTGAGCTCCTCGTTCGAATATTTGCCGAGCATGGCGCGACCGACCGAGGAGCAATAGGCGGGCAGGCGATAACCGAGATCGATGCCTGCGGAGAAAACGCGTGCCGGGCTCGCGCGTGCGACAAAGATGACCTCGTTGCTTTGCAGCACCGCGAGCGAGGAAATCTCCTGCGCGTCGCTGGAGATCTGATCCAGCACCGGCTGCAGAATGGTGACGACCTGATTTGACGTCATATAGGAGCCGGCGAGCGCCAGCACCTGCGGCGTGAGTGCGAACAGCTTGCCGTCGCTGACCACATAGCCGCGATGCTCCAGCGTGAACAGGATGCGCCGCGCGGTGGCACGGGGCAGATCTGCCGCCTTGGCGACATCGCTCAGTGTCATCGGCCGCGACTGGCCACCGAACAGCTCGAACACGCGCAGCCCGCGATCGAGGCTTTCGATGAAGTCGGTGTTGCTGCGCTCGTCGTCCGGGCGCCTGATCTTGGGCATGCGGTGTTGGCCTATTTGCCCGCTTCGAATTTCTTCAGGTCGAAGGTGAGATCTGCAGCCTGTTCGGGCGTCGGCGACAGCGATGCGGTGATGAGACGTCGTGCGATCATCTGGTCGCCCGGCTTGTTGATGCTGTCCACCGCGGTGAGCTTGCCGTCGCGATAGTAGAACACTGAAAATTTGCCTTCGGTCATATCGCCGCGGACGACTGCCGTATCGGTCGGCGCGGAGAGGCCGACGATCTGCAGCTTGGCGTCATACTGATCGGACCAGAACCGTGGCACGGCATCATAGGCTTCGGGTTTGCCGGCGATCATCGAACCCGCAGCCTTGCCCTGATCGGTGGCGTTCTGCACGGCTTCGAGGCGCACGCGGCGGCCCGCAAAGCTGTTGTGATGATTGCTGACATCACCGGCCGCATAGATGTTTGGCGCGGACGTACGGCCATGTTCATCAACATCGATGCCATTGGCACTGGCAATGCCCGCCTGCGCAGCGAGTTCATCATTCGCGATGCCGCCGATGCCGGCGACGATGAGGTCAGCGCGCACGCGTAGGCCGCTGGATGTGACCACCTCATGCACGGCGCCGCTGCCCTCGATCGCGACGACGCTTTCGTTGAAGCGGATATCGACGCCATGCGAGCGATGGATATCGAGCAGGAATTGCGAGATCAGCGGTGACACCGCGCGCTCCAGCAGACGCGACTGCGCTTCGATCAACGTCACCTTCTTGCCGGTCTTGGCGGCAGTTGACGCGACTTCGAGACCAATGAAACCGCCACCGACGATGACGACGTCATTCGCAGCCTCTAGGCGTGGCTTCAGCGTCAGCGCATCGTCGAGCGTACGTAGATAGACGATGCCGTCGCGCTGATGACCGGGAATGGTGAGGCGCCGCGCACGTGATCCGGTGGCGATGACGAGTGAATCGAATGGCAGGCTGTCGCCGCCTTCGAGCTTGATACGGTTTGCTGCACGGTCAAGCTCAATGGCGCGATGGCCGAGCACAAGTTCAATGCCCTGGCCCTTGAAGTAGTCGTCGCCGCGCAGAAACAGGCTGTTATGTGCGAAGTCGGTCGCGAGGAAAGCCTTGGACAGCGGCGGCCGCTGATAGGGCAGGTGAATTTCATCAGCGACAATGCGGATCGGCTCCTGATAACCTTTTTCGCGTGCGCTGATGCCGGCCTGGACGCCTGCATAAGAGGCGCCGACAATGACGAGACCGTTGCTCATATGCGCGCTCCCGCGATCCGATCGGCTCGCAATTTCAAAGTCTTCGACATCATCAGCTCCTGATCTTTGTCCGTATATTGAACAACTGTTCGTTAGTCGCAAGCCGATGCTTTGAGCGAGAAATGCTGCAGTTGCTCAGTAACGCAGCAGTTCATGCTGTAAAATTCCGCTTGCTTGGAATTAGTCTAACGCTAAAATTCGTACATAAGTTCAATAGACGAACAAGAGCTGTTCAAAGCTGACTTCGCTCACGGGATCGAAGTGCTTCGATCAAGTCGAGCAAAATGAGGAAAGGTCCTAGGCCATGATGAGCCAAGAGCAGAACGACCTGATCACCCGCATTGGGCCCAAGGCGCCCGCGGGCAAGCTGATGCGCCAGTACTGGCAGCCGGCTGCGCTGACCGTTGAGCTCGAGGGCGAGCGCCCGATCCGCCCGGTGCGCCTGCTCGGCGAGGACTTTGTGATTTTCCGCGATGAGCAGGGCCGCTACGGCCTGCTCGATCGCGACTGCCCGCATCGCGGTGCCGATCTCGCTTTTGGTCGTCTGGAAGGTGGCGGCGTGCGTTGCGCCTTCCATGGCTGGCTGTTCGATGTCGAAGGCAAGTGCCTAGAGACGCCCGCGGAGCCGAAGAATTCGCGCTTGTGCCAGGGCATCATGCAGCGCGCTTATCCCGTGGTGGAGAAGGGCGGCATTCTCTGGACTTATCTCGGCGAAGGCGAGCCGCCGGCTTTCCCGGAAATCGACTGCTTTGCTGCGCCGGAGCAGTATACGTTCGCATTCAAGGGCTTGTTCGAGTGCAACTGGCTGCAGGCGCTGGAGGTCGGCATCGACCCCGCTCACGCCTCCTTCCTGCATCGCTTCTTCGAGGATGAGGATGTGAAAGCATCCTATGGCAAGCAATTTCGCGGCGCCTCGGCCGGCACGGAAGTGCCGATGACCAAGATCCTGCGCGAATATGATCGTCCGATCATCAATGTAGAATCCACCGAATACGGCCTGCGCCTGATCGCGCTGCGCGAGCTCGACGAGGAGCGCACCCATGTGCGCGTCACCAACCAGCTGTTCCCGCACGGCTTCGTCATTCCCATGAGCGCGGAAATGACCATCACCCAGTGGCATGTGCCGGTGGATGACGAGAACTGCTATTGGTATGCGATCTTCACCAGCTACACCAAGCCGGTGGACAAGAAGAAGATGACCGACCAGCGGCTCGAACTCTATGAGCTGCCGAACTACACCTCGCGCAAGAACAAGCGCAATGACTACGGCTTCGATCCGCACGAGCAGAAGCACGAGACCTATACGGGCATGGGCGCCGATATCAATGTCCACGACCAGTGGGCTGTGGAATCGATGGGGGCGATCCAGGATCGCACCCGCGAGCATCTCGGCCAGAGCGACAAGGCGATCATCGCCTATCGCAAGCTGCTCCGCGCCGAGATCGAGAAGGTCGCCGGTGGCCAGAAGCCGATGTTGTTCTTGGATGCCGACAGCGCGCGCAGCATCCAGGGGCCGGGTACGATGGATGGCATCGGGCCGAGCAAGGGCTGGGAGACCTACTGGATGGAGGTCGACGTTGCCCGCCGCCGCGGTGCGCCGTGGATGGCGCCGGTGCCGGCCGATCAGACCGAGCCGGGCTCGAATGTCGTTCATCTGCCGGCGGCAGAGTAAGTTTCAAGCGATCCGCGGGAGAGTGCGTTGAGTTTCGTTGAACGGCACGGACTGTGGTCCGCGGAGCAGAAGGAAGCAGCGAAGCGGCTGCGCGCCATTGTCGAGGAACAGAAGCTGGAGGTGATCCGGCTGTCGTTCCCCGACCAGCACGGCATCCTGCGCGGCAAGACGCTGATCGCGAGCGAGGCGCTGCGCTGCCTCGAAAGCGGCTGCTCCATCACCACGACGATGTTCGCCAAGGACACGTCGCACAAGACGGTGTTTCCGGTGTTCACCGCCGGTGGCGGTTTTGGCATTCCGGAGATGCAGGGCGCGGCCGACGTGCTGATGATCCCCGATCCCTCGACGTTCCGCGTGCTGCCATGGGCGCCGGAAACGGGCTGGCTTCTGTGTGACGTGCATTTCGCTGATGGTCGGCCGGTGCCGTTCGCGACGCGTAATCTGTTCAAGAAGGTGCTCGGCGATCTCGAAGCGCGTGGCTATGATTTTATCGCCGGTCTCGAAGTCGAATTTCACATCTTCCGCGTCGAGAACGAGCATATGAAGCCGGAGGATGCCGGCCAGCCCGGAAATCCGCCGGAAGTTAGCCTGCTGTCGCATGGCTATAATTATCTGACCGAACAGCGTTACGACCAGATGGAGCCGGTGCTGGAGATCATCCGGCGCGATGTGCTGGCGCTGAATCTGCCACTGCGTTCGGTGGAAGTCGAATATGGCCCAAGCCAGTGCGAATTCACGTTCCAGCCGACGGTGGGCCTGACGCCCGCCGACAGTATGGTGCTGTTTCGATCGGCCGTGAAGCAGATCGCGCATCGCCATGGTTATCACGCGACCTTCATGTGCCGGCCGAAGATTCCGAATGTGGTGTCGTCGGGCTGGCATCTGCATCAATCCATCGTCTCGCGCGCCACGGGTGCCAATGCATTCATGCCGACCGAAGGCACCGAGCCACTGTCGTCCTTCGGCCGTGGCTATCTCGCTGGCCTGCTTGCACACGCGCGCGCAGCGACGGTGTTCACCACGCCGACCATCAATGGCTACAAGCGCTATCGCTCTTATTCGCTGGCACCAGATCGTGCGATCTGGGGTCGCGACAATCGCGGCGCGATGCTGCGTGTGCTTGGCGGTCCCAATGATTCCGCCACCCGCATCGAGAATCGCGTTGGTGAGCCCGCGGCGAACCCGTACCTCTATATGTCGTCGCAGATACTCTCGGGCCTTGATGGCGTGGATCGCAAGCTCGAT
>CALRZK010000362.1:0-4668 GCA_943372615.1 Bradyrhizobium ivorense
GGCGCCTGGACCAGCGGCCTAGACCTGAGCACCGGCTTCTTCCTGCTGCTGCTTGCTCCGGCCTTTTTCGAGCCGCTCCGCGACCTCTCGAATGTCTGGCACGACCGCGCCAACGGTGAAGCAGCGCTCGCCGCACTCGATGGAATCGCAACCGGTGGTCTCAATATCGTCAAGGCAGCAAACGGCAAACAATTCGCGCGTTTCGATATCGAACTTGCCGATGCCGGTTTCCGCTACGCCGCCGATAAGCCGCTTGCGATCGACGCGTTCAACTGTCGCATTATCCAGGGCGAGCATGTCGCGCTGCTCGGCGCTAGCGGCAACGGCAAATCGACTTTGCTTGCGCTGATCGCCGGGCTTGCTCCGGTTTCAGAAGGTGCTGTCCGCATTGGCGGTCTACCGCTCGACCAGGCTGGTGACTGGCGCCGCCATGTCGCCTGGATCGGACAGAAGCCGCATATCTTTGCTGGTTCGCTCTCGGGCAACATCACGCTCGGTCGCGCCGGCACCAAAGTCGATGATGCGCTCCACGCCGCCAGCTTGGAAGTTGTCGCTGCAGCATACGGCAAGCGGCCGCTCGGCGAAGGCGGGCTTGGCCTGTCGGGCGGCGAAGCCCTGCGGCTCGCCATCGCCCGCGCCGCCTGCAATCCCGATATCCGTATCATCCTGGCCGACGAACCAACTGCGCATCTCGATGCGGACACAGGGGCCGAAATCGCAGAGAGCCTGATCGATCTCGCCAAAGGCAAGACGCTTGTCGTCGCGACACATGATCCTCGGCTCGCCGCCCGCATGCAGCGGGTGATCGCCATCGGCGAGGAAAATCTCATGGAGGCTGCGGAATGATCACGCGTCTCAGCGACCTCAAGCCCGTCATCACCATCTTTCTATCCGAACAACGCCGCAGACTGGTGGTCGGTGCCTTGATGTCGGCGTTGACGGTTCTAGCCGGCATTGCGCTCCTCGGCCTTTCCGGTTGGTTCATCACCGCTGCCTCGATTGCCGGCCTGTCTGTCGCCACGGCCGTCACCTTCGACGTTTTCGCACCATCCGCCGGCATCCGCCTGCTCGCCATTGGACGCACAGTCTCGCGCTACGGCGAGCGGATGACGACACACGACGCGACATTGTCGGTGCTGGCTGCGCTGCGGGAACGCCTGTTTCGCGGCTGGGCCAAGGACGGTGCGGCGCGCTACCTCGCGGCCCGGCCTTCAACGCTTCTGTTCCGGCTAACCGCCGACATCGATGCGCTTGACGGGCTCTATCTGCGCGTCCTCGTGCCCGCCGCTGTGGCAATCTGCGCCGCGATCGCGGCGAGCGTGGCTCTCGGGTTCATTCATCCGCTGCTTGGCGCCGCAACTGGGATGCTGCTCCTGCTAGTCGGTCTTGGCATTCCCTATGCCGCCAGCCGCGCAGCTGCAAAATCCGCACGCCGCCGAATGCATGGCGTCGCGGCGGTGCGCGGCCGCGTTATCGATCTCGTCGCCGGCCAGACGGACCTGCTGATGGCCGGACGCCTGGAGGCTCAGTGCGCCGCCGTCATCGCGGCTGACAGCTACACATCAGCTGCGGACGACCAGCTAAACCGTATCGAGATCCGCGTCGGTTTTGGCCTCTCGCTGACGTCCGCATTGCTCCTCGCTGGTTCACTAGTCGCCGTCGCGTCCCTGGCGGGCGCCGGTTTGATTGGTGCGCCGGTCGCCGCGCTTGGGATGCTGATCGCGTTTGCGGCAATCGAACCCTTCGGCGCCTTGCGTCGTGGCGCTGTCGAACTCGGGCGCACGCTGATCGCCGCACGACGGGTCGGTGAAAGACTGAAAGCAACCGAAGTAGCGATCCGGTATGGCATGCCCGAAGATGGCTTGGCCTTCAGGCTCAACGCTGTGACCGCGTCATATGATCAGAGCATGCGGCCAGCGCTGCACGAACTCTCACTGCATCTGAAGGATGGCGAAAAACTCGCTCTCGTCGGTACAAGCGGCGCGGGCAAGTCAAGCCTGCTTGCGTTGTTAGCGGGCGAGCTGCGCCCACGAAGCGGATCGGCGGTTGTCACCGAGGCGACCTTGCTCACGCAACGCACAGAGCTGTTTACAGGCTCGATCCGTGACAACCTCCTGATCGCCAACCCACTGGCAAACGAGCAACAGTTGCGCGGCGCACTGGAAGCGGCCGGCCTGCTTGCGACCATCGATGCCTTGCCGCGCGACCTCGATACGATGCTTGGTGAGGGCGGACTTGGCCTTTCCGCAGGGCAGTCCAGACGTCTAGCGCTTGCGCGCCTCTTCCTCCGCGATGCGTCTCTCTGGCTGCTCGATGAGCCGACCGAAGGACTAGACGGCGACACCGGGCGCGACGTGATGCGCCGGCTTATCAAAACATCGATGGGCCGCGCGGTTGTGATCGCCAGCCACACGCGCCGGGAGGCAGCCGACGCCGACGTCATCGCGGTGATCGACTGCGGTCACCTAACCGCCGTTCTACGCCGTGGGGAGGCGGCGTTCGAAAGGGCTCTCGACCGACTTCGGCCGGACTGAGCTTCAACGCCCACGCGCGCTCATGCGGCGCACGCGGAACCCGCCCCACACAGCCTTGAGAGAAGGACCATGGAATTCGACATCGTCTCGCTATCGCGCTTTCAATTCGCGCTGACAGCTCTTTACCACTTCCTGTTTGTGCCGCTGACACTCGGGCTTTCCGTGCTGCTCGCCATCATGGAAACGACCTACGTGATGACGGGTCGCCAGATCTGGCGGCAGATGACCAAATTCTGGGGCACGCTGTTCGGCATCAATTTCGTGCTCGGCGTCGCGACTGGCATCGTCATGGAGTTTCAGTTCGGCATGAACTGGAGCTATTACAGCTATTATGTCGGAGACATCTTCGGCGCACCGCTCGCCATTGAAGGATTAATGGCCTTCTTCCTGGAGGCGACCTTCGTTGGCCTGTTTTTCTTCGGATGGGACAAACTTTCCAAGGTCGGACATCTGGTCGCCACATGGGCGGTCGCCCTCGGCTCGAACTTCTCAGCGCTATGGATCCTGATCGCCAATGGCTGGATGCAGAACCCGGTGGGCTCGGCGCTTAACCCGCAGACTATGCGCATGGAGATCACCAGCTTCTTCGACGTGATCTTCAATCCGGTTGCCCAGGCAAAGTTCGTACATACGGTCTCGGCCGGTTACGTCTGCGCCTCGATCTTCGTGCTTGGGGTTTCGGCCTGGTACATACTCAAGGGCCGGCACATCGAGCTCGCCAAACGCTCGATGACGGTCGCCGCCTCCTTTGGTTTGGCGTCGGCGCTTTCCGTCGTCGTCCTGGGTGACGAAAGCGGCTATCTCGCCACCGAAAACCAGAAGATGAAGCTCGCCGCCATCGAGGCGATGTGGAAGACCGAGCCGGCGCCCGCTGCATTTACCGCTTTCGGTTTCCCCGACCAGCAAGCACGCGAGACGCATTTTGCGATACACATTCCTTGGGCGATGGGACTGATCGGCACCCGCTCGCTGACGACCGAGATTCCCGGCATCGACAAGCTGGAGAAGCAAGCCGAACAGCGCATCCGCGATGGAATCAAGGCCTATGACGCGCTCATGCAAATCCGCGCGGAGACGCCTGACAAACAAGTCGCGCAGGAAGTCCGCACCTCGTTCGAGGATCTTGGTCACGATCTGGGTTACGCTCTCCTTCTCAAGCGCTATATCGACGATCCCCGTCAGGCGACCGATGCGCAGATTGCCCAGGCCGCACGGGACACGGTCCCTCACGTGCCGACGCTGTTCTGGTCGTTCCGCATCATGGTCGGTCTTGGCATGTTTTTCATTGTGCTGACTGCGACCTTCTTCTGGCTGTCGGCGCGGCGCCGCCTCGACAGATACCCTTTGCTGCTGCGGATTGCGGTCTTTGCCATCCCATTACCGTGGATTGCGATCGAAGCCGGCTGGGTGGTCGCCGAGATTGGCCGTCAACCTTGGGTCATCGAGGGCGTGCTGCCGACTGCGCTGGCGGTATCCAACCATGGCGCATGGGCTGTGCTTTTGACGATCGTCGGTTTTGCAGCGCTCTACACGGTGCTGATCGTCATCGAAATGGCATTGATGATCAAAGCCATCAAACACGGCCCGGAGCCCGACGACGAACCCGAAGCCGAGCTCATTTCCGAAACCCTTGTTCCTGCGGAGTGATCGGCCATGATCCTGTACGAACTGATCGACTACGAAACACTGCGCGTCATCTGGTGGCTATTGCTTGGCGTGCTCCTGATCGGCTTTGCCGCGATGGACGGCTTCGATCTTGGCGTCGGGACGCTTCTACCTTTCGTCGCCAAGACGGACGTCGAACGGCGTATCGCCATCAACACGATTGGACCGGTATGGGAGGGCAATCAAGTTTGGCTCATTCTCGGCGGCGGCGCGATCTTTGCCGCGTGGCCACCGCTCTATGCAGTGTCGTTTTCCGGCTTCTATCTGGCGATGTTCGCGATCCTCTTCGCCCTCATCCTCCGCCCGGTCGGCTTCAAATACCGCTCCAAGCGCGAGAGCACGCGGTGGCGCAATGGTTGGGACTGGGCGCTCTTTATCGGCGGCTTCGTTCCCTCGCTGATCTTCGGTGTTGCGGTCGGGAACGTCATGCAGGGCGTGCCGTTCCGCTTCACCGACGACATGCGCATCT
>CALRZK010000363.1:0-4664 GCA_943372615.1 Bradyrhizobium ivorense
TGCTTCGCATGTTCCAGGCGACCTCTCCCCGCACGCGGGGAGAGGTTAAGAATGCTCCGGCCGCATCCGCTCGATCAGTTCCGCGGCGCCCTTGTCCAGCAGATCGAGCCCTACAGCCCGACCCAGCTCGCGCGGACGATCGGCCGGCCCCATGCGTGTCACTTCGATGAAGCGCTCGCCGGCTTCGTCCAGCACCGAGGCTGTCAGGCACATCTCGCCGCTATTGATCACGGCATAGCCGGCGATCGGCGAGTTGCAATGGCCGTTCAGCACCCACAGCACTTCACGCTCGGCATCGCAGGCGAGATGCGCGGCGGGATCGTCGATCAATGCGAGATAGCGCCGCGTCGTCCAGTCGTTCGCCGCGCATTCGACGGCAACGATACCCTGCCCGGCCGCGGGCAACATTTCCTGCGGAGAGAAGTCACGCGCGATGCGCCCCGCGAGCCCGACGCGCTCGAGGCCAGAGCGCGCCATGATCAGCGCATCTGCCGGTCCGACCTCGCCGCCGCCCGGCAGGCGCTGCATCTCGCCATTGTCGAGTTTGCGCACGCGCGTGTCCGCAGCGCCGCGGAAATGGATGACCTCGATCTCGGGAAACAGCCGGCGCAGATAGGCGGCGCGGCGCACGGCATTGGTGCCAATCTTGAATCCCTTGCCGCGCGAGCGGGTCAGATCGTCGAGCGTCAGCCCCGGCCGCAGCACCAGCGAATCGGTCGGGGGATCACGCACCAGCGTGGCGCCGATCACGAGGCCAGGCGTATCTTCATTGCCCGGCATGTCCTTCAGCGAATGCATTGCCGCGTGCAGCTTCCCCGCGCGCACGGCATCGCGGATTTCGCCGACGAAGGCGCCGCCCTTGCCGCCATGGCGCAGCAGATTGCTGGTCTGGTCGCGGTCGCCAACCGGATCGAATTTGACGATCTCGACGGCGAGGTCAGGCGCGGCCACATTGAGGCGGCGCGCGATCTCTTCGGTCTGCGCCAGCGCCATCGTGCTCTTGCGGGTGCCGATGCGCATCTGATCCGTCACGTGTCTCGCTCCAATGTCATGGAAGCGGACAATAGAGCCAGCGCATGCATGGAGCAATGCGCTGGCTCAATGCTCAAGGGGCGGCGGTCACTGCAGGGCGCTTTGGCACCACGAGATTAACCAACATCGCCACGACGATATTCGCAACCAATGCGATCAGACCCACATAGACGGTCGCCTGGAAGCTGCCGACCGACAGCAGATGCAACGGCTTGAGCCCGTCCATCCATGTGAGATACGTGCCGCCGAACAGGCCGACCGCCCAGCCGGCCAGCAGCGCCGGCGCGGTGAACCAGCCGGTAAACAGGCCGAAGATCAGCGCCGGCAATGTCTGCAGGATCCACAGCCCGCCGAGCAGTTGCAGGTCGAGCGCAAACTGCGTCGGCAGATAGATGATCACCAGCAGCGCGCCGACCTTGACGACGAGCGAGGCAAGCTTCGCCACCGTGGCTTCGCCGGCCGTGTCGATCTGCGGATTAACATAGGCCTTCCAGAAATTGCGCGTGAACAGGTTGGCTGCGCCGATGCTCATGACAGCCGCGGGCACCAGCGCGCCAATCGCAATCGCCGCGAAGGCGAAGCCGGCGAACCAGCTTGGAAACAGCGTCTGGAACAGCGCCGGCACCACGTCATTGTTGCTCGCGAGCTTGAGCTGCGCCGCGTGGCCCATATAGCCGAGCAAAGCGAGCAGGCCGAGCATCAGCGTATAGGCCGGCAGCAACACGGCGTTCTTGCGGATCGTGGTCGCGCTTTTTGCTGCAAAGATGCCGGTCAGCGTATGCGGATACATGAAGGCCGCAAGCGCAGAGCCGAGCGCCAGTGTCGCATAAGCAAAGTACTGGGTCGGGCCAAGGATGATGCTGCCTGAGCCCTTCGCCTTGAAGGCCGCATCCGCCATGTTGAACACATTCGCATAACCGCCAAGCTTGCCGGGGATCACCGAGATCGCCGCGATGACGGCGATATAGATCATGATGTCCTTGACGAAGGCGATCAGCGCCGGTGCGCGCAGGCCCGACGAATAGGTGTAGAGCGCGAGCACGACGAAGGCCGCGATCAGCGGCATCTCGCCTTCGAAGCCGAGCGCCTTCACCGCTGCCGCCATGCCGATCAGCTGCAACGCGATGTAGGGCATGGTCGCAACGACGCCGGTGATGGCGACCGCCGCTTCCAGCGTGCGCGACGCGTAGCGCCCATGCACCACGTCGGCGGCTGTGACATAGCCATTGTCCTTGGCGACCTGCCACAGCTTCGGCATCACCATGAAGACGAAGGGATAAACGAGGATCGTATAAGGCAGCGCGAAGAAGCCGTAGGCGCCAACCGAATAAACCAGCGCCGGCACGGCGATCACGGTGTAGGCGGTGTAGAAATCGCCGCCGACCAGAAACCATGTGATCCAGGTGCCGAACTGACGGCCACCGAGGCCCCATTCGTCGAGGCTCGCGAGCGTCTTCGGACGTTTCCAATGCGAGGCGACAAAACCCATCACGGTGACGAGGGCGAAGAAAAACAAAAAGACGGCAATAGCCGGGATGTCGAGCTCAGTCTTCATTGGGATAGGTCCGATAAGCGAGCCAGGTCAGGAAGGCGGTCACCGGCACCCAGGCGAGTTGATACCAGTAGAAAAAGGGGAAGCCGAACAGGACCGGGTCGTGGAAATTGTAGAACGGGACCCACAGCAGTCCGACAAAGGGGATCAGCAACAGCCACAAATAATGGCGGCCCATGGTGGGGCTCCTCTCGAAAACGGGCAGCGCCGGATGCCACGATTATTTTACGGCGCAGAATTTTCGGGGGTGTAGGAGCACAGCCATGGCGTGTAAACACAACTTCGCCGCAGGGCTGCCATTCGCGTGGCGGACGCGATTTCCGGGAACTTTTACGTGATCAATAAAATAGCCGCCGCCCGGTCGGGCGACGGCTATCGATAGCTGACTAACTCAGGCGCCTTGATTTAACGCGCGCCAAAAGTGATGTCCCCGAACAGCGCCTTCTGAGTCGAAGGTTGCGAGCGCCAATATTGCGGTGGGGCCTGCACCTGACCACCGAGTTCTGCCGCTGCGTGCCACGGCCAGCGCGGATCGTAGAGAATGCCGCGCGCGATCGCGATGAAGTCGGCCTTGCCGGCCGCGAGAATGTCCTCGGCTTGCTGGGTCTCCGTGATCAGGCCGACCGCCATGGTCGGCAGGCCCGTCGCCTGTTTCACCGCATCGGCGAACGGCACCTGATAGCCCGGCCCAAGAGTAATCTTCTGCTGGGGCGAGACACCGCCGGACGAGACATCCATCCAGTCGACGCCACGTTTTTTCAGTTCCTGAGCAAAGGCGATGGTCTGCTCGACATCCCAGCCGCCATCGACCCAATCCGAGGCCGAAACACGCACGCCCACTGGCTTGTTGGCCGGGAAAGCCGCACGCACCGCATCGAACACTTCGAGCGGGAAGCGCATGCGGTTCTCCAGCGAGCCGCCGTAATTGTCGGTGCGCTGATTTGCGATCGGAGAGAGGAATTCGTGCAGCAGATAGCCATGCGCGGCATGAACCTCGATCGCATCGATGCCGAGGCGATCTGCACGTTTGGCCGTGGCCGCGAAGGCATCGCGGATGCGAACGAGGCCAGCCGCATCGATTTCCTTCGGCGGCAATTCGCCTGGCCTGGTCGGGATCGCCGACGGCGCTTCAGCGATCCAGCCACCCTTGTCGAGCGGCACCTGCTGCCCGCCGTCCCATGGCGCATTGCTGGAGGCCTTGCGCCCGGCATGACCGAGCTGCATGGCGACCGCCATCTTCGAATGTTTCCGAATAGCCGCCATGACCGGCTTCAGTGCTGCTTCGGTGGCATCGTCATAGAGGCCGAGATCGCCGGCGGTGATACGGCCGATGGCTTCCACCGCGGTCGCCTCGATCACCAGCATGCCGGCGCCGGACAGCGCCAGGCTGCCGAGATGGATCATATGCCAGTCGGTGGCACGGCCCTCTTCCGCCGAATACTGGCACATGGGCGCGATGACGATGCGATTGGACAAAGCGAGGTCGCGCAACTTGGCGGGAGAGAACAGCTTGCTCATGGGGATTCCGAAGCAGGAGGGGCGTGAATGCCGACGCAACGTCGGCTTACCATGCGAGATTGGTGCAGCCCGCGGAAAAGGCAAGACGGCATGGCGCCGCCAGATGCGCCTTGTTCAAAATGCGGCGGACCCATGCAAACCAACACGGGTCAAAGAAAAAGGCGCTTCGGTCTCCCGAAGCGCCCTCGATTGATGATGTGGCAGTCGATCAATACGGGCAGACCACCCGGCCCCAACGGCGGCTGAAATAGCAGCCCGGAGCCACGAAGCGCGGGCCACCGTAGAAACCGTAGCCGCGACCGTAACCACGACCACCGCCACGATAGAAACCGCCACCACGGCCGCGACCGAAGCCGCCGCCACGACCACGGCCGCCGCCGCGACCGCGCTGGGCCTGGGCTGCGGTGCTGCCAGCGGTCAACATGACCGCGGAGGCGCCGATCAGACCAACGCAATAAACAGAGACAAGCGCCGCGGCTGCGAGGCAGCGGGTCAGGAGGTTACGGCGCTTCGATGTCGTTTGAGCCATTCTTGGGATCTCCCATTCTGCAGAAGCACGGCT
>CALRZK010000364.1:0-4663 GCA_943372615.1 Bradyrhizobium ivorense
ACATCGAGCTGGCCGCGCCGGTCGCTCACATCTGGTTCCTGAAGTCGCTGCCGTCGCGCATTGGCCAGCTGCTGGACATGACGCTCAAGGATCTCGAGCGCATTCTGTACTTCGAATATTACGTCGTTCTCGAGCCGGGTCTCACCGCGCTCAAAGACCGTCAGCTGCTGTCTGAAGACGAGTATCTGAAGGCCCAAGACGAATACGGCCAGGATTCGTTCACCGCCATGATCGGCGCGGAAGCGATCCGCGAGCTGCTGCGTGGCCTCGACCTCGAGAAGCTCGACGTCGAACTGCGTGCCGAGATGAAGGAGACGGAATCCGACATCAAACACAAGAAGCTCGCCAAGCGCCTGAAGATCGTTGAAGCGTTCCGCTTCTCCGGCAACAAGCCGGAATGGATGATCCTCACCGTCGTGCCGGTGATCCCGCCGGACCTGCGTCCGCTGGTGCCGCTCGATGGCGGCCGCTTCGCGACGTCGGACCTGAACGACCTGTATCGCCGCGTCATCAACCGTAACAACCGCTTGAAGCGTCTGATGGAGCTCCGCGCGCCGGACATCATCATCCGCAACGAAAAGCGTATGTTGCAGGAAGCTGTTGACGCGCTGTTCGACAACGGCCGCCGTGGCCGCGTCATCACCGGCGCCAACAAGCGTCCGCTGAAGTCGCTCGCCGACATGCTGAAGGGCAAGCAGGGGCGCTTCCGTCAGAACCTGCTCGGCAAGCGCGTCGACTACTCGGGCCGTTCGGTCATCGTGGTCGGTCCCGAACTGCGCCTGCATCAGTGCGGTCTGCCGAAGAAGATGGCGCTCGAACTGTTCAAGCCGTTCATCTATTCGCGTCTCGACGCCAAGGGTCTGTCCACCACGGTGAAGCAGGCGAAGAAGCTCGTGGAGAAGGAGCGTCCCGAGGTTTGGGATATCCTCGACGAGGTCATTCGCGAGCATCCCGTGCTGCTGAACCGCGCGCCGACGCTGCATCGTCTGGGCATCCAGGCATTCGAGCCGGTGTTGATCGAAGGCAAGGCGATCCAGCTGCATCCGCTGGTCTGCTCGGCCTTCAATGCCGACTTCGACGGCGACCAGATGGCCGTGCACGTTCCGCTGTCGCTTGAAGCACAGCTGGAAGCGCGTGTGCTGATGATGTCGACCAACAACATCCTGCATCCCGCGAACGGTCAGCCGATCATCGTGCCGTCGCAGGACATCGTGCTGGGTCTGTACTACCTGTCCACCATGCGCGCCGGCCTGCCGGGCGAGGGCAAGGTGTATCGTGAGATGTCGGAGATCGAGCATGCCCTGCATGCGAAGGTCATCCACCTCCACACCAAGATCAAGTACAGCTGGACCGGCCTTGATCCGGAAGGCAAGACCGTCACGCGTCTGATCGAGACGACCGCCGGTCGCGCCATGCTCGGTCAGGTTCTGCCGAAGTCGCCGAAGGTGCCTTACGAGACCATCAACAAGTTGATGACGAAGAAGGAAATCTCTGGCGTCATCGATCAGGTCTATCGTCACTGCGGTCAGAAAGAGACCGTGATCTTCTGCGATCGCATCATGGCGCTCGGCTTCTACAATGCGTTCAAGGCCGGCATCTCGTTCGGCAAGGACGACATGGTCGTGCCCGCCACGAAGTGGAAGGTCGTCGACGCCACCCGTGCGTTCGCGAAGGACTTCGAGCAGCAGTACAATGACGGTCTGATCACCCACGGTGAGAAGTACAACAAGGTCGTCGACGCCTGGTCGAAGGCTTCGGAAGAAGTCGCCAAGGAGATGATGAAGGAAATCTCCTCGGTGAAGACCAATGCGCAGGGTGAAGAAGCCCAGATCAACTCGATCTACATGATGGCGCATTCGGGTGCCCGTGGTTCGCCGGCCCAGATGCGTCAGCTCGGTGGTATGCGCGGCCTGATGGCCAAGCCGTCGGGCGAGATCATCGAAACGCCGATCATCTCGAACTTCAAGGAAGGCCTGTCGGTTCTCGAATACTTCAACTCGACCCACGGTGCCCGTAAGGGCCTCGCGGACACCGCGTTGAAGACCGCGAACTCGGGTTACCTCACCCGTCGTCTGGTTGACGTCGCGCAGGACTGCATCATCACGCAGACCGATTGCGGCACCAATCTCGGCATCAAGATGCGCGCCATCGTCGATGCGGGCTCGGTGGTCGCGTCGCTGGCGTCGCGTATCCTCGGTCGCTCGGCTTGCGAAGACATCGTCGATCCGAACAGCGGCGAAGTGCTGATCAAGCGCAACACGCTGATGGAAGAGCGCGACGTGGATCGGCTGCAGAAGGCCGGCATCCAGGAAGTGAAGATCCGCTCGGCACTGACCTGCGAGCTGGTCGCTGGTATCTGCGCCACCTGCTCCGGCCGCGATCTCGCGCGCGGCACGCCGGTCAATCACGGTGAAGCTGTCGGCGTCATCGCCGCGCAGTCGATCGGTGAACCCGGCACCCAGCTGACCATGCGTACGTTCCACATCGGCGGCGCCGCTCAGCTCAACGAGCAGTCGGTGATCGAGTCGAACTTCGACGGTAAGGTCACCATCCGCAACGAGGCCCTCGCCAAGAACGGCGAAGGTCACACCGTGGCGATGGTGCGCAACATGGTCATCGCGATCAGCGATGCCGACGGCACCGAGCGCGCGACGTATCGTATTCAGTACGGTGCCCGCGTTCACGTGGCCAATGGCGACACCGTCAAGCGCGGCCAGCGCATCACGGAATGGGATCCGTATTCCCGTCCGTTGCTGACCGAAGTCGACGGTACGATCGCGTTCGAGGATCTCATCGACGGCCAGTCCGTCACCGAAACCCTCGACGAATCGACCGGTATCGCCAAGCGCGTCATCATCGACTGGCGTTCGTCGCGCGCAGGTGCAGACCTGCGTCCGGCCATCGTCGTCAAGGGTTCGGACGGCAAGGTGCTGAAGCTGGCTCGCGGTGGCGATGCCCGTTACATGCTCTCGCCTGACGCGATCCTCTCGGTCGACGTCGGTGCCAAGGTTCAGGCCGGCGACATTCTCGCCCGTGTCTCGACCGAAAGCGCGAAGACGCGTGACATCACCGGCGGTCTGCCGCGCGTTGCCGAACTGTTCGAGGCCCGCAAGCCGAAGGACGCGGCGATCATCGCAGAGATCGGCGGCACCATCCGCTTCGGACGCGACTACAAGAACAAGCGTCGCATCTCGATCGAACCGCTCGACAAGCTTGAGGAGACTCGCGAGTACCTCATTCCGAAGGGCAAGCACATCCATCTGCAGGATGGTGATATCGTCGAAAAGGGCGACTTCATCGTCGAAGGCAATCCGGCGCCGCACGACATTCTGGCGATCAAGGGCATCGAGGAACTAGCTGCCTATCTGGTCAACGAAATCCAGGAAGTTTACCGGTTGCAGGGCGTGCTCATCAACGACAAGCACATCGAAGTGATTGTCCGTCAGATGCTGCAGAAGATCGAGGTCACCGATCAGGGTGATACCGACATGATCTCGGGTGAGCAGGTCGACAAGATCGAGTTCAACGCGCTCAACGCGAAGGCGGTCGAGGAAGGCAAGAAGCCGGCAACCGGAAACCCGGTGCTGCTCGGCATCACCAAGGCCTCGCTGCAGACGCGTTCGTTCTTCTCGGCGGCGTCGTTCCAGGAGACCACCCGCGTCCTCACCGAGGCGGCGGTCAACGGCAAGATCGATCCGCTCGAGGGTCTCAAGGAGAACGTCATTGTCGGCCGCCTGATCCCGGCCGGTACGGGCGCCTCCATGGCCAAGATCCGCGAGGTCGCCATGAAGCGCGACACGATGATCCAGGACGAGCGTGAACGTCAGGCAGCTGTTGTTCCGTCGGCTCCGGAAGCCGAGCCGCTGGCTCTGCCGCCGGCCGAGTAATTGGGCGCAACTGACAAGAATCAAAAAGGCCGGCTCCCAAGCCGGCCTTTTTTCGTTGCGGGTTAGCGCATTTTGACCTGTCGCAAGGCGGATGCGGCCTCCGTTCATCTTTCCTTCAGATCGAAAATGGTCTTATTTGGAATGGTTTAGTGCGCTTCAAGGTGGGCAGGCAGCAGCCTTGCGCCGCCCCGGATTCCGCTTCCGCGGTGAATGCGCTAGATCGATTCAGGCCGGGGCGGCCGGCAACTCTGTTAGGGCGCGAAAGAATTTAGATGCTTGATCTTGCGATTGTTGGTGGTGGTCCGGGCGGCCTGATGAGCGCCTGGTATCTCAAGAAGAAGCTCGGCGATCTCTGCCGTGTCACCATCTATGAGGCCTCGGATCGTCTCGGCGGCAAGATCGTCACCCGCAAGTTCGATAGCTCGCCTGCCATGTACGAAGCCGGCGTTGCGGAGATCTATGACTACTCGATGATCGGCCCGGATCCGCTGCGCGAACTGATCCAGCATTTCGGCCTGCAGACCATTCCGATGGATGCCGAGCAGGTGATGCTCGACGGCGAATTGATCGACGACGTCCCGGGCATGCGCAAGAAGTACGGCGCCAAGACTGCGGCGGCTATCGAGGCCTTCCGCAAGAAATGCGCGAAGATGATCTCGCCGCTGGAATATTACGAAGGTGTCGGCGCCCACGACAACGAGAATCCATGGGCGTGGCTGACAGCCGAGGAATTGCTGGACAAGGAAGTCAGCGATCCCACCGCAAAGCGCTTCTTC
>CALRZK010000365.1:0-4659 GCA_943372615.1 Bradyrhizobium ivorense
AAGACCTCCGTTGCAAAAGCCGCCGTGGCGAAAAAAACGGTGGCGAAGGCAAGGGTGGTCAAGAAGGCAGTCTCGCCGAAAACCTCCAAGCCGAAAACCTCCAAGCCAAAGACCACCAAGCTCAAGCGCTGGACTGCGGCCGAGGTGCATGAGGCCTTCTCACGCTTCCAGAAGTCCAATCCCGAGCCCAAGGGTGAGCTCGAACATCTCAATCCCTATACGCTGCTGGTCGCGGTGGTGCTGTCCGCGCAGGCCACCGATGCCGGCGTGAACAAGGCAACGCGCGCGCTGTTTCCCATCGCCGATACGCCGCAGAAGATGATCGATCTCGGCGAAGAGACGGTCCGCGACTATATCAAGACCATCGGCCTCTATCGCACCAAGGCGAAGAACGTCATCGCGCTGTCGGAAAAGCTGATCCGCGAATTCGGGGGTGTGGTGCCGCGCACTCGCGCCGAACTGGAGTCACTGCCCGGCGCCGGACGGAAAACGGCCAATGTCGTGCTCAACATGGCGTTTGGCGAACACACGATGGCCGTGGACACCCACGTGTTCCGCGTCGGCAATCGCACCAACATGGCGCCGGGCAAGAACGTGCTCGATGTCGAGCTTGAACTCGAGCGCGTGATCCCCGCCGAATTCATGCTGCATGCCCATCACTGGCTGATCCTGCATGGCCGCTACACCTGCCTCGCGCGAAAGCCGCGCTGCGAGGTGTGTCTGATCAGCGATCTCTGTCGGTGGCCGGAGAAGACGGTGGTCTAGTCTCCGTCATTGCCCTGACGAGTTGCGAAGCAATTCGTTTGGGCGGAGCAATCCAGTCTTCCTGCGTCTGTGGCTTCTGGATTGCTTCGTCGCTGCGCTCCTCGCAATGACGGCGACAACCAATGGAACCCGCCCTCGCCTGATTTCGGCCCATTTTCATCACATTGCCGACCACAAATGCGATGGATTGGGAGACACTGATGCTCAAGGCCTTTCTGCTGCTGGTTGCTTCGCTCATTGTGATCGAACCATCCATCACCCCGGCTCGCGCCGATTTCGACAGCGACAAGCGCAGCTGCGTCAAGCCCGGCATGGATTTCGACGAGGAAATCCGCGCCTGTGATCGCCAGCTGGCCTCCGGCCGCTACAGCGGCGTCAATCGCGCTATCGTCTATCGTAATCGCGGCATCAAATTCGTGAATCGTTGGGCCAATGGCGCGCAGCCCGCCGATATCGCCTCGGGCATCGCCGATTTCACCCGCGCGATCGAGATGAACCCACGTTACGCCGATGCTTATGTGAGCCGCGGCAAGGCCTATGGTGCCAAGGGCGACAGCGATCTTGCGCTGGCCGATCTCAACGAGGCCGTTCGCATCGATCCGAAATCCGCGGAAGCCTATGTCAGCCGCGGCATCGTGTATCGCAACAAGAACGAGTTCGATCGCGCGATCGCGGACTACAACGAGGCGCTGCGCGTCGATCCCCGCAATACGATGGCGCTCAACAATCGCGGCATTGCCTGGCGAGCGAAAGGCGATGACGACCGTGCGATTGCCGATTACAGCGAGGCCATCCGCGTCGATCCCCGCTACGCATTCGCGTATAACAACCGTGCGCTGGTCTATCGCGCCAAGGGTGACAGCGACCGCGCCCTTGCCGATCTCAACGCCGCTATTCGCATCGATCCGAATTATGGGCAGGCGTTCCAGAATCGCGGTGATCTCTACCGCAGCAAAAGCGAGTTCGATCGCGCCATCGCCGATTTCAGCGATGCCATCCGCGCCAATCCGCGTGCGGCCACCGCCTATGTTGATCGCGGAAACGCCTATCGCGAGAAAGGCGATCATGACCGGGCAATCGGAGATTTCTCCGAGGCCATTCGCATCGATCCGAAGAACGGCGCCGCCTATCGCAATCGCGGTTTTGCCTATGCCCTGAAGGGCGACCCCGGCCGCGCCATCGTCGAATATAACGAGGCGTTGCGCATCGATGCCAATGACGTGGTCGCCTACAACAATCGCGGCACGATTTTTCTGGGCCGCAATCTGTTCGAACGCGCCATCGGGGAATTCGACGAAGCGATCCGGCGTGATCCGCAATTTCCGCTGGCCTATACCAATCGCGGCCTCGCGCGTGAGAAGACGGGAGACCTCGCAGGCGCGCGCGCGGATTTCAACAAGGCGCTGTCGCTGCCGGAAAAGCTTGGCAGCGGCAAATGGCCTTATGACAAGGCGCGCGAACGGCTCGCGGCCCTTGATGGCGTGAGTGCGTCGACGATCAAGCCTGCAATGCCTGCTCCGGCTCCTGCGCCGAAACCTGCGGATATCGCGATTCCGACGATCAATGCGTCGCCCGTCGTTGCTGCTCCGCCTCCTCCGCCGAAGCCGCCTGTGACTGCCGCGGCGCTCACCCCTGCGCCGATCACCAACGGCGATCGCCGCATTGCGCTGGTGATCGGCAATTCCGCCTATACCAGCGTGTCCGCCCTCACCAATCCCCGGCACGATGCGGCACTCGTGGCGGATACGCTGAAGAAGACGGGCTTCTCCTCGGTCACCATGCTGACGGATCTGCGCAAGGATGCGCTGATGACGGCACTGCGCGAATTCGCGGCGCAGGCGGAGCAGGCCGATTGGGCTGTCGTCTATTACGCCGGCCACGGCATGGAAGTTGGTGGGACCAACTATTTGATTCCTGTCGATGCGAATATCGCCGTCGATCGCGATATCGAATTCGAGGCGGTGCCGCTCGGCCAGATCCTCAACGCGGCCGAGCGCGCCAAGAAGCTGCGGCTCGTGATTCTGGATGCCTGCCGCAACAATCCGTTTGCCAACAAGATGAAGCGCACGCTCGAAGTCGCCTCGCGCTCGACGGCACAGGGGCTGGCGGCGATCGAGCCGGAGGCGGGCACGATGGTGGTCTATGCGGCCAAGGATGGCGAAGTGGCGCTGGATGGCGTCGGTGGTAACAGTCCATTTGCGACGGCACTGGTGAAAAACCTGCCGACGCCGGGCCTTGAGGTGCGGCGCCTGTTCGACTATGTCCGCGATGACGTGATGGATCTCACCAAACGCAAGCAGAAGCCATTCAGCTATGGCTCGATCTCGGGCCGGCAGGATTTTTATTTCGTCGCGGCGAAGCAGTAGCCGTTTGTAGGGTGGGCAAAGCGAAGCGTGCCCACCTTCAAGTGCACTGCTGGTGGTGGGCACGCTGCGCTTTGCCCACCCTACAATCAGACCAGAGGCATCTTCACGCGTCCCGGCTCGATCAGCTCCGGCCGCGGTCCGCTCAGTCGCTTGTGCATGTGGACCATGAAGATCATGCCGAAAAGCGGCGTGGCCAGATTCACGATCGGGATCGACACGAAGGCCGCGATGAACAGGCCGGCGGTGAAAATCGTTGGCGCATGTTGCCGACGCATCGCCTTGGCTTCGGCCGGTGAACGGAAACGCATGGCCGCCAACTCAAAATATTCGCGTCCGAGCAACCACGCGGTTGCGATGAAAAACACGATAAAGCCGATGCCGGCAAAGAACACGAAAGGCAGCGCGATCAGATAGACCGCGATCGTCAGCAGCGCCGTCTTGCCGCCCTCCCATACGGCCTGCCCCACCGGCAAGGCCGTGCCCGGACGTTCCGCCGGATAATGTTCGCGCTCGACGATGTCGGCGACATCATCGACAAAGAAGCTCGCCACCAGCGAGGTGATCGCCGGCATCAGGAAGATGGCGCCCGCCAAAACACTGAGCCCCGCCGCAATCGACAGGATCCAGGTCAGCACCGTGACCATGCTGTGATAGTCTGAGCCCACCATGCCCTCGGCCCAGACGCCGCCGGCCGTCGCTGCCCAGTTCAGGAAACGCTGCATGCCGATCGCCAGCACGGTGATCATCACCAGTGCAAGCCCGATCGACTTCCACAGGATGCTGCGCATCGGCGGTGACAAAATTTGCGAGAGCGCCTTGGCGGCAGCGGCGAGCATTCCATTTTCTCCTTGCAATCACGAACACGTAACAACTGAAAAGTTGTCAGACAAGTGCAGCGCAGCATCCACTTCTTCACTGGACGGATAATTAGAAAGGGGTAGTCTCTCCGAAAAATAAAATCATCAGGGAGGACGACGTCTTGATCACGACGACTTCGATCAAAAAGGGTACCCGTGCGCTTTTGTTTGCCACTGCCGCTTCAGGTTTCGTTCTGAGTGCAGCGCCAGCTTTTGCCCAGCAAAGCATCACCGTCTGGTTCAGCAAGGGCTTCTACAAATCCGAAGATGAATCGCTGCTGGCAGCGATCAAGAAGTTCGAAGACAAGACCAAGATCAAGGTCGAACTCTCGCAATATGCCATTCAGGACATGATCCCGAAGACGGTGGCCGCGCTGGATTCCGGCACGCCGCCGGATGTCGCCTATGCCGACACCTATGACGTGCAGGCCTCGGGCAAATGGGCCTTTGAAGGCAAGCTCGAGGATATCACGGACATCCTCAAGCCGATGATGGACAAGTTCGCCCCCAACACCGTCGAAACGGCCTATCTGATGAATGGCCAGACCAAGAAGAAGGGCTATTACGGCTTCCCGCTGAAGCAGCAATCCATGCATGTCGAGATCTGGAGCGACATGCTTCAGCAGGCCGGCTTCAAGGTCGAGGATATTCCGAAGGACTGGAAGGGCTAT
>CALRZK010000366.1:0-4656 GCA_943372615.1 Bradyrhizobium ivorense
CCACCAGGGGCCGGAGCTTGTGGCGCCCCTCCCCCGAAATCTCCGCTCCGCTGCGATTTCGACCTCTCCCCGGTGGGGAGAGGTGTTCGCGCGCCGTCTCTCACTGCAACCGTGATTGATTGAGTTTAGTTCCGGTCGCCGGGCAGCACCGGAATGGGCGCAACCTCGATGCCTTCATCGATCAGCGAGCGCGCTTCTTCGAGCGAGGCTTCGCCATAGATCGGGCGATGCTCCTTGTCGCCATAGTGCATGGCGCGTGCTTCGGTGGGAAAACTCTCGCCGACATTGTCGGCATTGCTGACGATGTGGTCGCGCAATTCCTTCAGCTTGGCGCGCAGTTCGACTTCCTGCGGAGCCATCATCAAAGGCGCATTGTCCGCTGGCGCAGTTGACGCCACGACCTCCTGCTGCCGCTGGTTACCCTTGCGTCCGATCTGCGGAGCCATGATGGCTTTCTCGACTTTCGCCGAGCCGCATTGCGGGCAGGTCACCAGTTTGCGCTTCACCTGTGAATCATAGGTACTCGAACTCTGGAACCAGGTTTCAAAAGCGTGGCCTTTGTCGCACCGCAGATTGTAACGGATCATGTCGCGTCACGCACCAGATGCAGATGGGCGGGGCCGGCCTTGGCATCATGGATGCCGAAGCGGCGGCCATGCTGCAGCGACGGCACGGTGTTGCGCGCTTCCGTGACCTTCGCGGGATCAATCTCGGCAATGATGAAGCCGGGATCGGTGCCCTTGGCTTCGGCCATCACCACGCCCCAGGGATCGATGATCAGCGAGTGGCCATAGGTCGAGCGCTTGTTCTCATGCGTGCCGCCCTGCGCGGCTGCAAAGACGAAGCAGCCATTCTCGATGGCGCGGGCGCGCAGCAGCGTGTGCCAATGCGCTTCGCCGGTCTTCTGCGTGAAAGCGGAAGGGACGGTGAGGAAAGACGCACCGGCTTCGGCGAGCGCACGATAAAGCGCTGGGAAACGAACGTCGTAGCAGATGGTAATGCCGATGCGGCCCCACGGCAGATCGGAGATGACGGCGGTTTCGCCCGGCTGGTAGTTCGCGGATTCGCGATAGGTCTCACCATTCGGCAGATCGATGTCGAACATGTGGATCTTGTCGTAGGTCGCGAGGATGTTGCCATCGGGCGCGATGAAGAACGCGCGATTGGCGGCGCGCTCCGGCGTCGCCTGCACGGCCATGGAGCCGATATGCAGGTAGATGCCGAGTTCGGCGGCGAGCGCACGATAGGCCTTCAGCGACTCATCGTCTTCCTGCGTGCGCAAATGTTCGAACAGGCCGGCGCGGCCGGTCTGCATCATATTGGTGACTTCCGGCGTCTGCACGTAATTCGCGCCGGCGAGGGCGGCTTCGCGGATCAGGTGGCGGCCCTGTTCGAGGCTGTCACGCGGATCGAGCGCGGTGCGCATCTGCACCATGGCGGCGACGAATGTCTGCTTCTGCTCGGTCATGCGCTTGCTCCTTCGCCTGCGATCATACCGTCGAGCTTGCCTTCGCGGTCGAGGGCATAGAGGTCGTCGCAGCCGCCGATATGCGTGCCGCCGATGAAGATCTGCGGGAACGTCGCACCGGGCCGGGTGCGGTCGAACATTTCCTGCCGCAGGTTCGGATCGGTCGCCGTGTCGAAATGGGTGAACTCGACCTTCTTGCGCTGGAGCAGCGAGATGGCGGCGCTGCAATAGCCGCAGCCGGGACGGGTATAGATCTCGATGGCAGCGGCCATGCCGGGCACTCCGAAGACGTCACAGAATTGTGTCACCCGATTATATGGGACCGCCGGCAACCTCGACAACCCGGGCAAACACCAGCAGGTCCACCTGTGCGGCTTTCGCGCGCAGCAGCGCGCGGGCGCAAGCGTCGGATGTGGCCCCCGATGTCAGGACGTCATCGACAAGAACGACGCAGCGGCCCTGGATCTCGTGCCGGCGTTCCGGCGGCACCTTGAAAGCGCCCTGCACATTGGTCGCGCGCTGGGCGCGTGACAGGCCGATCTGGTGTTCGGTGGGGCGCATGCGGCGGAGAGCATCGCGTGCCACCGGGACCCCGCTGGCACGTCCGATCGCCTGCGCCAGCGCGCCGGATTGGTTGAAACGCCTGCTGAAGGCACGCCGCCAGTGCAGGGGCACCGGAACCAAGATGTCGGCATCGGCGAGCAGTTCATGCCCAGCGCGCGCCATCCAGCGGCCCATGGTCGGGGCGAGGTCGGTGCGGTCATGGTATTTCAGGTGATGCACCAAGGTGCGTGCGACCTCATCGTAACGGACGGCCGCGCGGGCGCGAAAATAGGCCGGCGGTGCGGCGATGGCCTGCATGGACAGGATGTCCGGGCCTGGATCATAGACAAAGGGAATGCCGAGCCGGCTGCAAAACGGCGGTGCGATGAAGGAGAGCTGGCTCCAGCAGGCGGCGCAGACACCGTCGCCGGCGACCGGTTCCCGGCAGGCGACGCATTGCAGGGGCAGGGCGATGTCGAGGGCGAGGCGCGCGGATTGCGTGAGGGCTTTTCGGCAATAATGCATCGCGCCGTGGAGACGCGCGGGCAGGGACCTCGGTGCTGTCGCTTCGGTGTCCATGGGGGAAGGTTAGTCGCGGCTGGTCAGCTCTTCAAGTTGTAGGGTGGGCAAAGCGCAGCGTGCCCACCTCCACCGGCCGTGCACTAGAAGGTGGGCACGTCGCTACGCTCCTTTGCCCACCCTACGGGGCTCACGCGGGATTGCTCCCTACGCCATCGGAGCGTACCAAGCGCCCCATGAACCAGCCCCACACCGCGCCCATCCTGTTTGACCGCGCCCTCCTGCGCGCGCGGCAGGCACGTGCTTTGCGGCAGGGCGCCGACACTTTCCTGCTTGATCGTGTCATCGAGGATATGAACGACCGGCTGCAGGCCGTGTTGCGGCAGTTCAGCAACGGCGCAGATATCGCGACGCCAGGCTCAGGCCTGACCGATATGCTTAAGACCCGTGTCGCTTCCCTCGCGCATATCGATGTGCCTGATGACGAGAGCCGTGGCCTCGGCCTCGCGCCGGCCTCGCTAGATCTGGCGGTCTCCGCGCTTGGCCTGCATCTCGTCAATGATCTGCCCGGCGTGATGGCGCAAGTACGGCGCGCGCTGAAGCCTGATGGTTTCTGGCTGGCAGCATTGCTCGGCGGCGATACGCTGACTGAATTGCGGCAGTCCTTCGCCGCCGCAGAGGCCGAGCGCGACGGCGGCATCTCGCCGCGCATCGCGCCGATGGCCGATCTCCGCGATGTTGGCGCACTGCTGCAGCGGACAGGTTTTGCATTGCCGGTCACCGATGTCGACAATGTCGTCGTGCGCTACAGCAGCGCCTTCGCGCTGATGCAGGATCTTCGCCGCATGGGCGCCACCAATATTCTCATGGAGCGCCGTCGCACGCCGCTGCGCCGCGCGACGCTGCTGCGGATGGCGCAGATCTATGGCGAACGCTTTGCCGATCCCGACGGCCGCATCCGCGCGACCTTCGACATTATCTGGCTGTCCGGCTGGGCGCCGCATGAAAGCCAGCAGAAGCCGCTGAAGCCGGGTTCGGCGAAAGCGAGCCTGGCGGATGCGGTGCGGGGCGTGAAGCCGTAAACCTGTAGGGTGGGCAAAGCGACTTGTCCGCCATAGCGCGAAGCGCGACGGCGGAAGCGTGCCCACCTTCAAGTGCCGTGCAAGAAATGGTGGGCACGGCGCAAGAGCGCCTTTGCCCACCCTACAGGTCGAGTTCTACAACAACCCCGTCAAATGCGGGATCAGCGGGATATCCGCTGCCGGCATCGGATAGTCGCGCAGCTGGTTCGGCCGTACCCATTTCAGGTTCTGGCCTTCCTTCGAGATCGCGAGCCCTTCCCAGCGCCGGCAGATATAGAGCGGCATCAGCAGGTGAAAGTCGTCATAGGCATGGCTGGCGAAGGTCAGCGGCGCGAGGCACGCTTCCTTCACCGTGATGCCGAGCTCTTCATGCAACTCGCGGATCAGCGCCGCCTCCGGCCGCTCATTCGGCTCCAGCTTGCCGCCGGGGAATTCCCAGAGGCCGGCCAGCGTCTTGCCTTCCGGCCGCTGTGCGATCAGCACGCGGCCATCGGCATCGATGAGGGCGCAAGCGACGACGAGGACGAGTTTCATGGCATTGTTCCTTACACGAGGCCGCTGCCACTCTCTCGTTTGTCATGCCCCGCGAAAGCGGGGCATCCAGTAAACACAGGCGCCGGTGCAAAGGCACTGCGGCTAGTGTGTACTGGATCGCCCGTTTTCACGGGCGATGACAAAAGAGAATGGGGCAGCCTCACGACCGGTAGTCACCATTGATGGCGACATATTCCTTGGTGAGGTCGCAAGTCAGCACGCGGTCGCGGCCCTTGCCGAGGCCGAGCGCGACCTTGATCTGCACCTTGTCGTTCTTCATCGCATTCGACACCTCGGTCTCGTCATAGGATGGATCGCGTGCGCCGGACTTGGCGACGCGGATGCCGTTGAACGAGATCGACAACTTGTCGCGATTGGCGGGCTCGCCCGCTTTGCCGACCGCCATCACCACGCGGCCCCAATTGGCGTCCTCGCCGGCAATCGCGGTCTTCACCAGCGGCGAATTGGCGATCGACATGGCGATTTTTCGCGCGGATGCCTTGGTGGTGG
>CALRZK010000367.1:0-4654 GCA_943372615.1 Bradyrhizobium ivorense
GAACGTGATAGACATCCTGCCAAGCCTTCGGATTATGGTTTGCAGTCATCGATTTATGAAAATCGCGGGGATCGATGCGCTGGATGACGCGAACGATGTCGTCGGCACCATATCCAATCGCCCGAGAGTCCCGCTGTGCAACACCAGTCATCTGCAATGTCACAGACGTCGAAAACAACGACTTAATCGCCGCGAGATCGTAATGCGGCACCCGCTTTTCGACCATCGACGATACACCATAATGGTGGAAGATCAAGAAAGCCCGGATAAGGCAAAGATGCCCATGCCACAACCGAAAATTAAATTACATCTTAAGGTTTAGATCAAGGGGGTGCAAAGGATGAATGCATGGCCCGCAGGAGTGCAGCGACATGCGGGCTACGGGAGCAAACTCACTTCACCCCGTCCCGCACCATATAGCCGGCGCCACGGATCGTGTGTAGCAGCGGGCGATCAAAACCTTTGTCGATCTTCGAGCGCAGGCGCGAGATGTGGACGTCGATCACATTGGTCTGCGGATCGAAGTGATAGTCCCACACATTTTCCAGCAGCATGGTGCGGGTCACCACCTGCCCGGCATGCTTCATCAGATATTCGAGCAGACGAAATTCGCGTGGCTGCAGGATCAGCTCCTGACCACCGCGGGTCACACCATGGGATAATCGGTCGAGTTCGAGATCGCCAACGCGATAGCTGGTCTCTTCGGCCGGGCCGCCCTGGCGGCGCGACAGTACTTCGACGCGGGCCAGCAGCTCAGCGAATGAATACGGCTTCGGGAGATAATCGTCACCGCCGGCACGCAGGCCCTTGATGCGGTCGTCGACCTGCCCGAGTGCGGACAGGATCAAGGCGGGCGTCCGGTTGCCCTTTTCGCGCAAGCCGCCGATCACCGACAGGCCATCACGCTTCGGCAGCATGCGATCGACCACCAACACGTCGTAATCGCCGCTATCGGCGAGCGCAAAGCCTTCATCGCCGTCGCTGGCATGATCGGCAATATGGCCGACCTCGCGAAACGCCTTCACCAGATAGTCGGCGGATTCGCGGTCGTCTTCGATGATGAGAAGGCGCATTTCGGGAACGGCTCTGGACGGGGCAGCGTCGCTGCGGATCGGTTGAACTTCGCTCACCATGGCTTGCACTGCGCTCTCATGCAAGGCGACGGAACGTCCCTTGCCTCGGATGGGGATGGACGGTGAGGCTGGGGGAAACCTCACCGTCCACACGCCTTCCCATGGGCGGGGGCGATGCCCGACGGGAAGGAAACAGTGGGAGCGAGTTTGTGGCTCGCTCCCTGGAAAGAGCCGTCAGCGGGGGCGACTATGCCGGCGACACTCTCCGTCTCCGTACGATCCTCAGCCCTTGGCGAGCGGGACCGCAACGAACTTGGAGGAGCCGCCCGAGCGAACCCGGATCAGCACGCTGTTCTTCTTGTCGTTATGCGCGGCGACGATAGCCTCGCGCACTTCACCCGGCGTGGTGACGTTCTTGCCGGCGACTTCGAGAATGACGTCGCCTTCCTTGAAGCCACGCTCGGCAGCCGCGCTCTTCGGATCGACGCCGGTGACGACGACGCCTTCCTTGCCGGCACCGGCGACGCTGCTCGACGGCGACACCGTGAGGCCGAGCTTCGGCACGTCGGAGCCACGCGAAGAATTACCGTTGTCACCGCCGATATCGGCTTTCGCCTCCACCGTGTTCGGCAACTGGCCGAGCGTCATGGACAGAACCTTGTCTTCGCCCTTCGACAGCACGTTGATCTTCACCGTATTGCCCGGCGCGAAGCCGCCGATGGTGCGGGCGAGTTCACGGGCATCCTTCACCGGCTGGCCGTTCACCTGCGTGATGACGTCGCCCGACTTGATGCCGGCCTTCGCCGCCGGACCATCCGCCTGCGGCTCGGCAACCAGCGCGCCTTCCGCCTTCTTCAGGCCGAGACTGTCGGCGATATCCTGGGTCACCGGCTGGATCTGGACGCCGATCCAGCCACGCGAGACCGAGCCCTTCTCCTTCAGCTGCGCAACCACCTGCTTCACCGTGGACGCCGGGATCGAGAAGGCGATGCCGACACTGCCGCCCGAGGGCGAATAGATGGCGGTGTTGACGCCCATCACTTCGCCGGAGACATCGAAAGCCGGACCGCCGGAATTGCCCTTGTTCACGGCCGCGTCGATCTGGATGAAATCGTCATACGGACCGTTGCCGATATCGCGGCCCGAAGCCGAGACGATGCCCGAGGTCACGGTGCCGCCGAGGCCGAACGGATTGCCGACCGCCAGCACCCAGTCACCGATGCGCGGCTTGCCATCGGCGAGCTTGGCAAACGGGAAGTCGGTGCGGCCATCGACCTTGATCAGCGCCAGATCGGTGCGCGGATCGGTGCCGATCACCTTGGCCGAATATGTCTTGCCGTCATCGGTGTTGACCTCGACCTTGTCGGCGCCATCGACCACGTGATTGTTGGTCACGGCATAGCCGTCAGCCGAGATGAAGAAGCCGGAGCCCTGCCCGCTGACGACGCCACGGCCGCCGCGCGGATTGCCGCGCATGCCCGGCGGCATGCCGTTTTCACCGAAACGCTTGAAGCAGCGCTCCATCGGCGACCCCGGCTGGAACGGCGAGTCGTTGTCGTCGTCCTTCGACGCGACCTTCTCCTTCATATTGACCTTGACCGAGATCACCGAAGGTTTCACGCGCTCGACGATATCGGCAAAGCCCATCGGCTGCGCGGCCTGCGCCTTGACCTGCTTGTCCACCTGCGCATGCGCAGCCGTGGTGAAATTGATGCCGTCCTTCGACGGCGAGATGCCGTAAGCGGCAACGCCGAGACCGGCGACGACCGAGGCCATCAGCGCAAATTTGCGCATGGACAGCAGCGAACGGCGTGGCGCCTTGTAGGACGGCAGCGACGAAAAATCAGGGGTGCGGTCGGACATCGATATCTCCAGAACGACGGCGCGGGGGGCAAGGCGCCTTGTGTGATCTGAAGATGGCAGAGCCAACATTACGGCTCGCTGGCAGGGGGATTAAGGTGGGGTAAGTTGGGCGGGGATTGGGCGGGGATGCGGGGGCGGGATGACGCGGGCGGCAGAGAGTTCTTAAGAAATCCGTCGGTTAAAGCTCTGATTTCTTGAAGTAATTGCACGGCGGCTGCCGGAATTGAAGGCCGGAAGCCTCCCTCACATCGCCTTCACACTGGCAATGAAGCCATCGACATCACGCTTCAGGATTTCCGCCTGACGCGAGAGATCGACGGCGGCATCGCGGGCGTCACTGGCCATGCGGCCCGTCTCGGACGATGTGGACGAGATCTGCACGATATGGTTCGACACATCCAGCGTGCCGCGCGCGGCATCCTGAACGCTGCGCGAAATGTCCTGGGTCGCGTTGCGCTGCTGGGCAGTGTCGACCTCGATGCCGGTCATGATCTCGCTGATCTCGGCAATGGTGTTGGAAATGCCATCGATCGCATCACGCGTCTCATTGGTGATGCCCTGAATATTGCCGACCTGCTGGGAAATCTCCTCGGTCGCTTTCCGCGTCTGGTCCGCGAGGCTCTTCACCTCGGAGGCGACGACAGCAAAGCCCTTGCCGGCCTCGCCTGCCCGTGCGGCTTCGATGGTGGCATTCAGCGCCAGCAGATTGGTCTGAGAGGCGATCGCCTGGACCAGCTGGACCACCGCGCCGATCTTGTCGGCGGCTTCGGACAACGTGTGGATGGTATCGCGGCTCTTGCGCGCCTGCGTCGCCACGCCTTCGGCGCGATGCGTGGCGTCCGTGACACGGCGGCTGATGGTGCCGATGGACGTGGTCATTTCCTCGGTCGAACCGGCGACGGTCTGAACGCTGCTGCTGGCCTGGCTGGCGGCGCTGGCGACGGCGTTGGCCTTCGACGTCGTGTCATTGGCAGCCTGGGACAAAGCTTCTGCGTTGCCCTGCAGATGCGTCGCCGACAGCGCCACGGTGTTGACGACATTGGTCACCTGCGCATTGAAGCGCTGGATGGTCTCGTCCAGATAGGCGGCACGCTCGCCTTTGTGCTGGGCGTCGCGCAACTCCTGCGCGGTCAGCCGCTCACGCTCCATGCCATTGGTCTTGAACACATCGAGCGCGGCGGCGAGCTGCCCGATCTCGTTCGACTTCCCCGAACCGGGAATGAACGTGTTGTACTTTTGGTCCGCCACTTCGCGCATCGCATGCACGATGGCGGCGAGCGGCCCCATGATGCCATTGCGGACCACGAAATAAGTCGTCACGCACACGATCGAGGCCAGCACGCCGATCGCTGCGCAAGCCATCAGGAAGTAGGAAAAAGCCGCCTGCGCCTGCTGATAGATCTGCATCGCCTGGTCGCGGCTCTCGCCGCTGAGCGCGCCGAATTGCGACGACAGCCGCGTGATCTCGTTGTTGAGATAGAGCACGGCGACAAAGCCGGTGCCGCCACCAAAGGCCAGCAGCACCAGCAAGGCTGCAACGACGGAGATGACGAGAAAGCGGATCGTGAGATTGCTGTCGGAAAACATCGGACCGGCCATGATGACGTTTGAACGCGGCCGCGAGTGTTCCAGAGAAACGTCAAGAACTCATAAAATCAGGCACTCAAAAGCAAGTTGACTTAAGTCAATCGCGCACTCAGCTCGTTTTGTCCTGCGCG
>CALRZK010000368.1:0-4647 GCA_943372615.1 Bradyrhizobium ivorense
TCTGGAAGCCGCAACGGCTTCCGAGACGCATATCTCATCGACAGCGACAGACCGCCGCTGTCTGAGAAAGTCAGGCGGACAGGTTCGTGTTGCTCTCCGCGCCGCGCTGCGGCGGGGCCGCGCGCGTGCGGAAGTAGTCGAGCACGAAAAGCCGGATCGCCGAGGACAGGTTGCCCTGCTGACGATTGGTGTCGATCTCTCCGACGAGTTCGGAAAGCGTCATGTCGCGGAGATTGGAAATCTCCTTCATGCCGTTCCAAAACGCCTCTTCGAGGCTCACGCTGGTTTTGTGTCCAGCAACGACGATCGATCGTTTAACTACGGGCGACTTCATGATGCGCTCTCGCTATCGATTTTGTGCTGGTCAAGCATGGTGTTCGCACGGGCAGTGCGTTGCTCCTGTAGATTGCGTTCAGATTTTGTACGCCCAGAGCGGGCGCGATTCACTTCGGCTTGTCGGGAAGCTTCGTCGCGCGCCACGCGCTTTCTGAAGCGATTCAGATTGATCAGGTCACCCATGATCGCTCCTGTCGTTCTACGAAAATCATGGAGCGCGAAACGCAGACGTCACCGTCGGGTACTGATACGAGGTGAGGGCGAAAGCAGTTTCGAAATCCATCCAAAAAAATACACTCCGTATTTTCAATCAGGCAAAGCGGCAATCGAACTTTATCGCATTAACAAAACTACTCAGACCTACGAAGCCGGCTTATTGAGCTTGCTTATGATGAGTCAGCTCAGTTGGAGTTGACTCATCAAGTCGTCTTCTCAAGTCGGCTTCGAGTATCGCAGCAATCAGTAGAAACGATAGTCGACCAATCTAACCAATTAGGCGGTATCGATTATAACTATTTCGCTTTTGAGATATTCTCAACAAGCTGTGAGTAAAATAATTGAATTAGTAGTGGGCACTCACCCCGGTTGTATCATTTTGACCGGCTGCACGAGGCGATCGAACTCCTTTGTGTCGATAAGACCCAAAGCCAACGCTTCTTCCTTCAACGTCGTTCCGTTCGCATGCGCGGCCTTCGCGACCTTTGCCGCATTGTCGTAACCGATCTTCGGAGCGAGCGCGGTCACGAGCATCAGCGAACGTTCCATCAATTCGCGGATGCGCTTTTCGTCGGCGCGAATGCCATCGATGCAGTGCTCAGTGAAGGATCGCGCAACGTCTGCGATCAATTGAATGGACTGCATCATACAATGCGCCATGACGGGCTTATACACGTTGAGTTCGAAATGCCCCTGGCTGCCGGCGACTGTAATTGCCGTATGGTTGCCGAATACCTGACAACATACCATTGTCATTGCTTCACATTGTGTCGGATTGACCTTGCCGGGCATAATTGATGAGCCGGGCTCGTTCTCTGGAAGAACGAGTTCGCCAAGACCCGAGCGCGGGCCGGAGCCGAGCAGGCGAATGTCGTTTGCAATTTTAAATAGTCCTGTTGCGACAGAGTTTATTGCTCCGTGTGCGAACACATAAGCGTCGTTGGAGGCGAGTGCTTCAAATTTGTTCGCAGCGCTCGTGAAGGGCTGCTTGGTAATCTTCTGCGCATTTTTCGCGAAGAGCTTGGCGAAGCCAGGCTTTGAATTGAGGCCAGTGCCGACCGCCGTGCCACCCTGTGCGAGCGGATACAGATCCTTCACCGCATTTCGTAGCCGCGCGATCCCGCTTTCGACTTGCGACGCATAGCCGGAAAATTCCTGGCCAAGAGTGAGCGGCGTTGCGTCCTGTGTATGCGTACGGCCGATCTTGACGATCTTCGCGAAGGCCTTTTCTTTTTTGCGCAGCGCAACAAGTAGTTCGCTCAAAGCAGGGATGAGGTCGTGTGTGATGCCCTGCGTCGCAGCGATATGCATCGCAGTCGGAAACGAGTCGTTCGACGACTGACTCATATTGACGTGGTCGTTCGGGTGCACCGGCTTCTTGGCGCCGCGCTCAAAGCCCAAAAGTTCGTTGGCGCGATTGGCGATGACCTCGTTGAGATTCATGTTGGTCTGGGTGCCCGAGCCGGTCTGCCATACCACGAGGGGAAAGTGATCGTCGAGCTTGCCGTCGATGACTTCACGGGCCGCCTGGACAATGGCCTTGGCGAGTTTCGGCGGCAGCAGGCCGAGCTCACGATTGGTTTCCGCCGCCGCAAGCTTCACGATGCCAAGTGCATGGACGAGAGCGATCGGCATCCGATCATGGCCGATGCGAAAATTCTGTCGCGAGCGTTCCGTCTGCGCGCCCCAGTAGCGATCCGCCGCGACCTCGATCGGGCCGAAGCTGTCGGTCTCGGTGCGGGTGGACGCTGCGGAGGTCTTCTTCGACGATTTGGCCATGATGGAGTTCCTGCATTGCTGCGCCGAGCATGTGGCGCAAAACGAAAAGGGCCGCATCGCTGCGGCCCTGTCACTCTACACGCTCTCGCGCTTATTTTTTTCGGAAGCGGTCTAAACGGACGACTTCTGCACCTTCGCCTGTTTTCGGCGCTTCGCCGTCCGCTGGCGTCTCGGGCTCGGCGGCCGGAGCGGCCAGGGCCTCGGCAGGTGTCGTTGCCGGCGGCGTGCCTGCGGCAGGCGTCTCGGCAGCCGCTTCGGTCTCGAAGCTGAGGCCGAATTGGACGGACGGGTCGTAGAAGCTCTTGATCGACGCAAACGGCACGACCAGGCGCTCGGGAATGCCGTTGAAGGACAGGCCAACCTCGAAACGGTCCTCGGTGACCGTGAGATCCCAGAACTGGTGCTGCAGGATCACGGTCATCTCTTCCGGATACTGCGCCAACAGGCGGGGCGACAGTTTTACACCGTCTGCCTTCGAAATGAACGTGATGAAGAAATGGTGCTCGCCCGGCAGGCCGTGCTCGGCGGCATCGATCAGCACCTTGCGCAGCACCCCGCGAAGGGCGTCACGGGCCAGCACGTCGTAGCGGATATGGTCGGTCGGCATCGTTCGGCCCCGTGCGTTCGTCTTGGTCGAGAATGTATCGGCAATTGTGGCGTCGTCGGGAAGCCGACTCGCGCCATCTTTCCCATTTCATACGCCGGCGTACATCCGAGGTCAGCAGCCTTCAAGGTCCGCAGCCATGGACGACAGCTGCTCTCTATATAGAAGAGTGGTGCGTCGCGAAACAGACCGGATGCCCGATTGACCGATATCAATGGAAAAACCGCGCAAAAAACAGTTGGTGCGGTTCTTTCCTAGCCCTAAACCCCAACCATGTCTGTCTTGCCGCCGCCACCCATGGCTGAAAGCTCTGGAACTGCAACTCGTCCGCCCGTTGGGTTGGGGGCGCTTTTTATCGCATTTGCGAAGATGTCGCTGGCTGGGTTCGGCGGGGTGCTGGTCTGGGCGCGCCGGGCCATCGTCGAGCAGCATCGCTGGATGACGGCAGAAGAGTTCAATGAAACTTTTGCGCTCTGCCATTTCCTGCCAGGGCCGAACATCGTCAATTTGTCTGTTGTGTTCGGTGCCCGCATTCGCGGCATCCCGGGTGCTATGGCCGCTTTTGCCGGGCTGCTGGGGCCGCCCGTGCTCATCGTCACCATTCTCGCGATGCTCTATGCCCGCTATGGCGATCTGGATTCGTTGCGCCGCACACTAGCTGGTGTTTCCTGCGTTGCAGTCGGCCTGCTGTTCGCGGTCATCGCACGGATGATGTTGCCTCTTTTGAAGAAGCGCGAGCCGCAAAGCCTTCTGATGATGCTGGCCGTGTTCGTTGCGGTCGGCTTGATGCGATGGCCGTTGCCGACGGTGCTGGCCGTCTCGGTGCCGGTCAGCGTTCTGCTCACCATAATGATGCGGCGCTGGAGCTGGGCGTGAACCAAACTGGTATCAGCACGCTCTGGACTGTCGCCTGGACCTTCGGGCTGATGTCATTATTCGCCGTTGGCGGCGCCAATTCAGCGATTCCCGAGATTCACCGCATTGCGGTAGACGTCAATCACTGGCTCACAGACAAGCAATTCGCCGATGTCTTTGCGATCTCGCAACTCTCGCCGGGGCCGAATGTTCTGATCGTGACACTGATCGGATACCAGGTCGCCGGTATCTTGGGCGCTCTGGTAGCGACATTATCAATGTGCGGTCCGACAGCCGTCGTCGCCTATTATGTCAGCCGTTTGCTCGCGCGTTCGACGCATGCGACGTGGCCAGGAATTGTGCAGGCGGCACTTGTCCCATTATCCATTGGTCTAATGGGCGCGAGTGGCCTCATCGTGATGAATTCCGCAGACACTTCTATAGAAGCATATTCCGTCACTGCGGTTGCAGCCGTTCTGGCCTTTGCAACGCGGGTCAACCCGTTATGGTTGTTAGTTGCCGGCGGATTACTTGGTTTCGCTGGCATTCTCTGACGAAAGTGGCTAGCAAGTTTGGCAATGGGGTCGTTGGGCGGCCCCGAACGTGTTGAGCTATAGCTATGATGCATAGCTACGCGACTTCGAAGACCAGACTTAGACCACAAGACTTAGGGCTATAAGCTCGTGACTAGAGGGACGTACCAATGAGCGATGCGCCGAGCCACGCGCCGGGGAAATCAATCTTGCCTAGCTGGGTGAAGGGCCCGCAGGACTTTATCGGCGGCCTCGCCCTGGTGGCGATTGCTGCATTTGCGTTGTGGGCATCGAGTGACCTGCAGGGCATGCACGGATTCTCGT
>CALRZK010000369.1:0-4633 GCA_943372615.1 Bradyrhizobium ivorense
ACCACGATCGCATTGTGGAAGTTGGCGAGACGGAACAGCAAAGAGGTGCGTGCGCCGGCCTGCACATTCTCGAACGTGACATCGTAATCCGGAAGGCCCCGCGAGTTCGGATGCGAAATGTCGCTCAGCATCTGCCGCGACGCGGGGGCGATATCGATCTCCTCGGCGCTCACGCCCATCGCGCTCATCAAGGCGTGCGCATTGGTCTTGGTGTGCTTGGATGTCGCGAAACCTGGCAGCGTGTAACAAAGAATGTTCTCACGCGGCAGCCCAAGTCGGTCGAAGGCACGCGCCGCGACGATCAAGGCATGGGTGGAATCGAGCCCGCCGGAAATGCCCAGGACAACCTTCTGCATGCCGGTCGCGCGCAATCGCGTGGCAAGGCCATGCACCTGGATATTGAACGCCTCGTAGCAGCTCTCGTCGAGCAGGCGAAGATCGTCAGGAACGAACGGGAAGCGCGTAATTGCGCGCGACAGCGATACACGTTGTTCCTTTGGGGCGGAGAGATTGAAGCCAATCTTCCGGAATGATGCGATCTTGCTGGATTGCGCGTCGGCAGAATCTCCCCACGAGCCGACCCGCATGCGTTCCTGCCGCAGTCGCTCGAGATCGATATCGGCCGTGATGAGCTGCGATTCTTGCGGGAAGCGCTCGGCCTCTGCGAGTTGTTCGCCGAGTTCGAACACCGCAGCTTGACCGTCCCAGGCGAGATCGGTCGTGGACTCGCCGGGCCCGGATGCCGAATACAGATAGGCCGCAATGCATCGCGCGGATTGCGATTTGCACAGCATGCGACGGTTGTCCGCCTTGCCGACGGTAATGTTCGAAGCGGAGAGATTGGCAAGGACGGTTGCGCCTGCGAGCGCACCGAAGGTCGATGGCGGAACGGGCGTCCAGACGTCCTCGCAGATTTCCACATGGATGGTGAGGTCCGGCAGATCCGTGGCGGAGAAAATGAGGTCGGAGCCGAAAGGCACGTCCTCACCGTCGAATGTGACGGTCTTGGTCGCTTGCAGCCAGCCGGCAGCAAAGTGCCGCTTTTCATAAAACTCGCGATAATTCGGCAGATAGGATTTCGGAACGATGCCGAGCAATTTGCCGCGATGGATGACGTAGGCGCAATTGAACAAGCGGCCCTGGGTAGCGAATGGTGCGCCCACGATCAGCACGGGCAAGAGCTCGCGGCTGTGCTCGATGATCCCCGTCAGTTCGCGGGCCGAGGCCTCCAGCAGGGCATCCTGATGGAATAGGTCCTCGTTGGTATAGGCGGTGATTCCGAGCTCCGGAAACAGGGCGACCGCACAGGACTTCTGATGGGCATTCCGAGCCAGCCGCAGCGTCTCGGCCGCATTGGCCGCGGGGGCCGCGACCTTGACCTGCGGAATGCAAACGGCGACGCGCGCGAAGCCATGATTGTAAATATTGTCGAACATTGCAGCTTTCCGGTGGAGGCGCGCCGGGAATGCCGACGCTCACCTATCTAAAGCATCATCCAGGGCGGTTCGCCAAATCCCAGCCGCTCGCAGGCGGCGCGAAACCCGGGATGGCCGGCGGCGAGATAGAGAAGGCCGAGATTGCCGGGGATCGCCAATTGCCCGGTGGCGGCGAGGTGGCGGAGATCCTTGCCACCGACAAACATCGCGTCCACGCCGGCTTCGGTTTGACGGAACTCACCGCCGACGATCGCGGCAAAGCCGTGGAACCGGTTGGTAAGGCGACCGACATCCGCAAAGCAATCGACAAGTTCGAAAAGTTGCAGGACCGAAAGCCCGGTTTCCTCCTCGACCTCGCGCCGGGCCGTCTCTGTCGCGGGCTCATTGCCGTCCCGCAGGCCCCCGGGAAATTCGAGCGTCCATTGATCAACGACGGGACGATACTGCTTAACCAGCACCATGGACCCATTCTCGTGCAGGCAGAGCACCTGGACATAGTCGGCCTGCCCAAGCGCATGATAGGTGGCCGGCTCGGTGCTGCCCGGCATGGTCGCCGAAATCGTCTCAAGGCTGACCCAAGGTGAAACCGGTGTACTGCTGCGCGCCACGGTTCGCGACTGGCCCGCGATTGGGTCGTTTGGCAAGGTCAGCTCCTTATAGGAATTTTAGCTTAGTATGCACGCTCTTACATCGCATCGAGTAGCGAGCGATGCCTGCACGTCTTATCGGGTTCGGTTTGGTAATCAAGCCGCGATACGCGGCGGAGACGAGACGTTCAAGCGGATGATGAATCTCGGCTATTCGGGATGAGCTGCTGTAATTTCCCCGTTCGTAGCCCTCGACTCCGGTCCGATATATTGTAGAACGGCTGAGAAATTGGTCCGGAGCAACTTCCGAATGAACGTACCTTTCTATCGGCACGATTTGAACGCGAATGACGCGACGGCAGTTGCTCAGGTTTTGCAGAGCCCGTTTCTGACATCCGGCAATGTCGGGCGAGCCGTCGAGGATCGTCTTTGCGAGTATTTCGGCACCAAGCACGCGTTGCTGGTGAATAGCTGGACGAATGGTGCGGTGGCCGCCTTGCTGGCGCTCGATATCGGCCCCGGCGATGAAGTCATTGTTCCCGCACAGACATTCATTGCGACGGCAAATGTAGCTGAATTAATTGGTGCCAAGGCCGTCTTTGTGGACGTCGATCCGGCAACGCTTCTGATGCGGCCTGATCTTGTGCGTGCCGCTGTGACGCCGCGCACGCGGGCAATTATCCCGGTGCATCTCTATGGCCAGATGGTTGATATTGCTGCGCTGCAAGAAGTGCTGGTTGATCGCCCGGACATCACGATTATCGAGGATGCCGCTCATTGCTTTGAGGGTGAGCTCAATGGCGAAAAGCCGGGAACGCGGTCTGGTTGCGCCATTTTTTCGTTTTACGCGACAAAGAATGTTACCTGCGGCGAAGGCGGTGCGCTGGTCACTAACGATACGGGCTTGTACGAGCGCCTGCTGCAGACGCGTATGCATGGCATGTCCGCGGGCGCGATCGATCGCTTCAAGCTGGGCGGCTATCGCCACTGGGACATGCAGCGGATGGGCATGAAAGCAAACCTGCCCGATCTGCTGGCGTGCCTGCTGCCGTCGCAGATCGACACCATCGATGCACGTCTTCCGCAACGGGACGATTTGTTCGGTGTCTATGAGCGTGCTTTCGCTGATATTCCGGTCCGGTTGCCCACCACGATCGGCAATTCGAGACATGCGCGTCATCTGTTTGTCATGCATGTGCCGCCAGCCATCCGGGATGACGTCATTCAGGTGATGGGCGAGAACGGTGTGGGTGTGACGGTGAACTATCGCGCTGTTCCGACCGTGACTTACTATCGAGAGAAATACGGATATACATCGGGCATCTATCCCGTCAGCGAGACGTGGGGGGCGGGGACGATCAGCCTGCCGCTGTTCCCGTCCATGACCAAGGACGAACAGCAGCACGTCATCGATGCGGTGCGCAACAAGATCGTTCCGATGATCGAGACAAGCCTGGCCTCGGCCTCGCGTTGAGTAACTGAACTATCTATTGGGGTTGGCGGTCGCATGACGCCGCATTTGAGAGTTCGCGGAGATTAAAATGGCTGGGGCTACCGAAGTGAAGAAGAACCGGAAGGTCGTGTTGGTGACTGGCGGTGCCGGATTTATCGGATCGGCATTCGTTCGTTATCTGTATGATCGCTATCCGGACTATCGGATCGTCGTTGTCGATGCTCTGACCTATGCCGGTTCGATCGAGAACCTGCCGAAAGACATCAACGTCACGAACGACGATCGCTTCGCCTTCTGGTATGGCAATGTCTGCAATGCCGAATTGATGGACACGCTCGTCGGGCAGGCGGATGTTGTGGTGCATTTCGCTGCCAAGACACATGTGACGCGGTCGATCTACGACAATCTTCTGTTCTTCCAGACCGACGTTATCGGCACGCAGACGATCATGAATGCGGTGCTCAAGCATTCGAAGCGGATCGAGCGCGTTATCCATATCTCGACATCCGAGGTTTACGGGACCGCCGAGCTTCCCAGCATCGACGAGAATCATCCGCTCAACCCGATGAGCCCTTATGCGAGCGCCAAATGCGGCGCCGATCGCCTCGTTTATTCCTATTGGGCGACCTACAAGCTGCCGGTCGTGATCGTGCGCCCGTTCAATAATTACGGCCCGCGCCAGCATCTGGAAAAGGCGATCCCGCGTTTCGTCACCAACACGATCACCAAGTCGCCGCTGACCGTCCACGGCGACGGATCCGCGGCGCGCGATTTCGTCTATGTGGATGATACGGCGAGTGCGGTTGACGTTCTGATGCATGCGCCTGTGGAGCAGATTTCGGGCGAAGTCTTCAATGTGGCCAGCGGTGTGGATCGCGGCATGGGCGATATCGCGGCCCAAATCGTCAAGAAGATGGGCGGCGATCCCAGCCTGATCGTCAATATCGGCGACCGTCCCGGGCAGGTGTCGCGTCACACGGGCGACGGCAGCAAGATCGCAAAAATGTTCGGCTGGAAACCGTCCGTGGACTGGGACGCCGGCCTGGATCGGACGATCGAATGGTTCCAGAACAACGTCTCCTGGTGGGAGAAGCAGAAGTGGATGCGTCAAATTCCCATTAAGACAGCGTCGGGCCAAACCGAAATGCATTGATGGT
>CALRZK010000370.1:0-4620 GCA_943372615.1 Bradyrhizobium ivorense
CAGCTCGCCGTGGATGCCAATGGCCGGTTCGATCTGTCTACCGCGGTCGATTACGCCAAGGCTTTGAGGGAATACGATCTTTTCTGGTACGAGGAAGCCGGCGATCCGCTCGACTACGAGCTGCAGGAAAAGCTCGCTGAGCATTATCCGAAGCCGATGGCGACCGGCGAGAACCTCTTCTCCATGCAGGACGCCCGCAACTTGATCCGCTACGGCGGCATGCGGAAGGATCGCGACTGGCTGCAATTCGACTGCGCACTTAGCTATGGACTTGTCGAATATCTTAGAACACTGGAAATGCTGAAGAATTACGGCTGGTCCTGGACCCGCTGCATTCCCCATGGCGGCCACCAGATGTCGCTGAACATCGCAGCCGGCCTCGGATTGGGCGGTAACGAGTCGTACCCCGACCTGTTCCAGCCCTATGGCGGCTTCCCGGACGGCGTGAAGGTCGAGAACGGCCACATCGTGATGCCGGAACTGCCGGGCATCGGTTTTGAGGGCAAATCTGACCTGATCAAGGAAATGCGCAGCCTCGCTTCGTAAGCCACGGCGGCGAGTCAAACGCAGGCCAAATGCCTGTTTTTGGCTCGCTTTTCCTTGACTCCCCGTCTTCCCCCTCTATAAAGCACCCTTCGGCGCAAGCTCTGTCTCGCGCCGATTGTTTTTGCGTGGGGCCGCAACGTCGGCCAGAAAACGCAAAAACGTCAAACCCTTATCGACTGAACAAAAAGCCGTCCCGGAGCGACCGTTTTGTCGCTTGATCCGAGGACGGGATCGAACACGAAGGATTAGAACGATGTTCGCAGTCATCAAAACCGGCGGCCGGCAGTACCGTGTTGTTCCGGATGATGTACTTGAGATTGGCAAGATCGCTGGCGAAGCCGGCACGATCGTGCAGCTTGGTGAAGTGCTCGTGCTCGGCGGTGATACGCCCGTGCTCGGCGTGCCGACCGTTGCTGGCGCCAGCGTTGCGGTTGAAATTCTCGACCACAAGCGCGGCCCCAAGGTCATCGCTTTCAAGAAGCGCCGCCGCAAGCACTCGAAGCGCAAGCGTGGTTATCGTGACGAGCTGACCCTCGTCCGCATCAGCGAGATCCTCGCCGATGGCAAGGCACCGACCAAGGGCCCGCGCCCGAAGAAGTCTGCTGCCCCCAAGGCGACTTCTGAGGCCGCTCCGGCTGAGGCCGCTGAGTAAATAGAATCGCTGCAGCAGCGGAATTATCCGCTGCGCAAATTTGAATTTCCGTGAGACAATTCCCGCAAGGAATTGATCTTTGACAAGATCGAGATCGGAGACGAGCTATGGCTCATAAAAAAGCAGGCGGTTCATCCCGCAACGGCCGCGATTCCGCTGGCAAGCGCCTCGGCGTGAAGGCGTTCGGCGGCGAACGCGTGATTCCCGGCAACATCATTGCGCGTCAGCGCGGCACCACCTGGCACCCCGGCCTTAATGTCGGCATGGGCACGGATCATACCCTGTTCGCCAAGGTCGAAGGCCGCGTGGAGTTTAAAGCCAAAGCCAACGGTCGCACCTTCGTGTCGGTACTCCCGATCACTCAGGCCGCGGCCGAATAAACGGTGGACACTCACATGGAGTCCGCCGGGTCCTGTTGAACCGGCGGAGCGCCAGAATTGGGCTCCAGAGGGGAGGCGGGAAACCGGCCTCCCCTTTTCGTTTGGTGCGTCGCTTCGGGGCGCATTGCAGGAGCCGACAATGCTGCAGGATATTCCAACACCCCGGCTGAGCGAGAGCAGACCCGCTGTTCTGCAAACCCAGCGCCTGACCTTGCGCAAGCCCGTGATGGCCGATGCCATTGCGGTGACCGAACTTGCGAACGACCGCCGCATTGCCGAGAACACCCGCCGGTTGCCGCATCCCTATTCGAAAGATGATGCGGAGCAGTTTGTCGGCTCGCTGCATGACGAGGCCGCCACCGATGCGGTGTTCCTGATCGAACTCGATTATCGCCCGATCGGCATGGTCGGCATCGACTGGCGCGAGCCGGATGCACCGGAACTCGGCTACTGGCTCGGCGTCGCGCATTGGGGCAGCGGTTATGCGACCGAAGCGGTTCGCGCGGCGATCGACTACACTTTCGAGGAGTTTGCGATCGATCAGCTGATCGCAGGCGCGCGCGTGGCGAACCCGGCCTCGCGAAATATCCTCGAAAAGTGCGGCTTCCAGTGGACCGGCGTGCAACTGCATCGCTTCGAGGCGATCGGCTCGTCCACGCCGGTGGATTGCTTCAAGCTGACACGCGGCGTGTGGAGTTCGCTGAAGAACTGGGCGAGCTCGACGCGGCGGTAGTGACGTCGTCCCCTCTCCCGCTTGCGGGAGAGGGTGCCCGAGCGAAGCGAAGGGCGGGAGAGGGGAAGAGCGCTAAACCGCCGGCGGCACTTCGTCGGCGATCTTCCCCAAACGCTGCTCGCGCAGGAAGATATAGAGCCCCGCGCCGATGATGATCGCGGCACCGATCAGCGTCGCTGGTGCCGGCAATTCGTCAAAGATCAGCCAGCCAAAAATCACCGCCCAGATGATCATCGTATATTGATACGGCACCACCACGCTCGCCGGCGCCAGTTTCAGCGAGCGGTTCACGCACATCAACGCGCCGATCGAGACCACGCCCGCCAGGAAAAACAGACTCAGATCCTTGGGCCCCGGCGTCACCCAGCCGAACGACGTCAGCACCGCGCCGAACGTAAACGTGCCGATGAATTGCGATGTCGCGAGCACCACGTCCGGCGCCGAGCGCAGCGACCGCGTGATCAGCATCAGCGCCGCAAAGGACAGGCTGCCCCCGAGCGCGATCAGCGCCGGCCAGGTCACCATCTGTGCCGACGGTTTCAGCGCGATGATCACGCCCAGGAAGCCGACACCCACGGCGGTCCAGCGACGCCAGCCGACGGATTCGCGCAGAAAGATCGCCGAGCCTGCGGTGACGAAGATCGGACAGGCCAGATAATAGGTAATGACGTCAGCCAGCGGCAGATAGCCCGCCGCCCAGAAGAAGGCGGCCACTTCCAGCGTGGACAGCACCACGCGCAGCACCTGCAGCCCTGGCCGGTCCAGCCGCAAAAAGTCGCCGCGATGGCGCCAGATCATCGGCGCCAGCAGGGTCAGCGCTGCGATGGCACGTAAGAACATCAGTTGCCCGACCGAATAGGTCGAAACCAGATATTTGCCGATGGCGTCGCCGCAAGAGAACATGGCGATGCCGGCGAGCATCAGGCCGATACCAGCAATCCGGGCGGCGCGATTGTCCGCAGCGGTCGAAATGGTCGCAAACATGCCCATATGCGCCTGTAGGGAAGCGGCTGCGCGGCTGGTGCAGCACGACATTGGTTAACAGCAATCCCAGTCCTTTAGGACGCGATTGAAACCGCAGCAAGGCAGCCATTCGTCGCCTCGCTCGCGGCGATGAGTTGTTGCCGCAAACAGCCCCCTGCGATACGGATACGCCATGAAATTCCTCGATGAAGCCAAGGTTTACATACGCTCCGGCGACGGCGGCAACGGCTGCGTGGCGTTCCGCCGCGAGAAGTATATTGAGTTCGGCGGCCCCTCCGGCGGCAATGGCGGGCGCGGCGGCGATGTCATCATCGAAGTCGTCGACGGCCTCAACACGCTGATCGATTATCGCTACCAGCAGCACTTCAAGGCGCCGCGCGGCGTCAACGGCATGGGCAAGGACCGCCACGGCGCCAATGGCAAGCCGATCACGCTGAAAGTGCCGGTCGGCACCCAGATTATCGACGAAGACAAAGAAACGCTGATCCACGACTTCACCAAGCTCGGCGAGACCTATGTGCTGGCCGAAGGCGGCAATGGCGGTTTCGGCAACGCGCATTTCAAGTCGTCCACCAATCGCGCCCCGCGCAACGCCAATCCCGGCCAGCCCGGCCAGGAGCGCTGGATCTGGCTGCGGCTGAAGCTGATTGCCGATGCCGGCCTGGTCGGCCTGCCCAATGCCGGCAAATCGACATTCCTTTCCAAGGTTTCCGCTGCGCGTCCGAAGATCGCCGACTATCCCTTCACCACCCTGCATCCGCAGCTCGGTGTCGTCGGTGTCGACGCGCGCGAATTCGTGCTGGCCGATATTCCCGGCCTGATCGAGGGCGCCCATGAAGGCGCCGGTCTTGGCGATCGTTTCCTCGGCCATGTCGAGCGCTGCCGCGTGCTGCTGCATCTGATCGACGCCACCTGCGAACATGCGGGCAAGGCCTACAAGACCGTGCGTGGCGAGCTGGAAGCTTATGAAGGCGAACTCGCCAACAAGGTCGAGATCGTGGCGCTGAACAAGATCGATGCGGTCGAGCCGGACGAGCTGAAGAAGCAGAAGGAACGCCTGAAGCGCGCCTCGAAGCAGACACCGCTGCTGATCTCGGGCGCGACAGGCGACGGCGTGCCGGAAGCGCTCCGTGCGCTGGTCGAGGTGATCGGCGAAGCGCCGGTGTCCGACAAGGCGAAGTCTGCCGCGCAGGCGGGACCATGGGCGCCGGTGAACAACTGACGTTTCGATGATCGTATCTGTCTGCAACGAACGCGGACCTAACCTCTCCCCGCATCTTGCGCGGGGAGAGGTCGCCTGGCGAAGCGCAGCGAAGACGGGCGGG